>JBDLIY010000038.1:0-15059 GCA_039714635.1 Planctomycetota bacterium | reverse complement strand
GCGATCCCCGGCCCGAGGTGCACATCAGGGCGGTCCACGCCTGCGAGGCACTGGGTGAGGACGCCCGTCCGCTCGTCCCCCCGCTGCTCGATCTCGCCGAGAAGCCGCCGGAGGGCAGCCACGTCCAGTGGGTGGCGATCCGCGCCCTGAGCGGGCTCGACCCGGAGAACGAACGACTCCTCGCGGTCTCCGTGAAGCTCCTCCTCGAGGGAAAGCGCGGAGGATCGCACCACCTCGCCCTGAGCCGGGGCGGCCAGCCCGCGGCCCGGGTGCTCGCCGGCGCGCTCGGGGACGCCGACACGCGGCAGAAGCTCGCGATCCTCTCTGCCCTGGCGGGCCTCGGCGAAGACGCGCGTTGCGTCCACGACGACATCCGGAAGCTCGTGGATCACCCCGATGCCGAGGTGGCGAAGCGGGCGGCGCGGATCGTGGAGGGCCTGGAGCAGAGCCGCTGAGACACCCGGGTTCGTTCGCGGTGCCTCGTCAACTCGCGGAGCCCGTTCGCGGTCGCTGCGACCCGGTCCGCCACGGGATTGCGCGACGTGGCGGGTACAATCCCCTCCTCGTCGTCGGAGGGCACCTTGGGCAGACCGGACGAATCGCGAGTGCAAAGCCGGCGCACGTTCCTCGCCGGCGTCGGCGCCGGCGCGCTGGCGCTGACACTTCCCGGTTGCGGGCTGCCGCGGAGGGAACCGGTGAAGCGTCCGAACATCCTCTTCATCATGTCCGACGACCACGCGCAGGCGGCCATGGGCTGCTACGGGAGTCGGATCAACGAGACGCCGCACCTCGACCGGCTCGCGGCCGGGGGCGCGAAGTTCACTCAGGCGTACTGCACGAACGCCATCTGCGGTCCCAGCCGGGCCTCGATGCTCACCGGCAAGTACAGCCACGCGAACGGCGTGCTCGTCAACGAGACGCCGTTCGACGGCAGCCAGCCGACCTTTCCCCGGCTCCTCCGCCAGGCGGGCTACCAGACCGCCGTCATCGGCAAGTGGCACCTCTCGAGCAGGCCTTCGGGCTTCGACCACTGGTGCGTCCTGCCCGGCCAGGGCCAATACTACAACCCCGACTTCGACCGGATGGGGGAGCGCGTTCGGATCGACGGCTACGTCACGGACATCATCACGGACGAGAGCCTGTCGTGGCTCGAGGACCGCGACCGCGAGAAGCCGTTCTGCCTGCTCCTGCATCACAAGGCGCCGCATCGCAACTGGATGCCGGGGCCGGAGCACCTGAACGACTTCGAGGACGACCAGATCCCCCTTCCTCCGAACTTCCACGACGACTACGCGACCCGCAGCGACGCGGCGCGCTCTCAGAAGCAGTCGATCTCGAAGGACCTTCTCGACTCCTACGACCTGAAGCTCCCGATGCCTCCGGCGGCCGAAGGTGACGGGCGGAGGGACGAGCGCGAGATGTGGTCGCGGTCGATCGATCGCATGACCCCGGAGCAGCGCGCCGCCTGGGACGCGGCCTACGGACCTCGGAACGAGCGGTTCGCAGCGGAGCCGCCCGAGGGCCGCGCGCTCGAGGAGTGGAAGTACCAGCGCTACATCAAGGACTACCTGCGTTGTATCGCGTCGGTGGACGACAGCGTCGGGCGCGTCCTCGACTACCTCGACCGGGAGGGCCTGGCCGAGGACACGATCGTCGTCTACACGTCGGACCAGGGCTTCTTCCTCGGCGAGCACGGCTGGTTCGACAAGCGCTTCATGTACCGCGAGTCCCATGGGATCCCGCTGATCGTCCGGTATCCGCGGGAGGTCCCGGCCGGCGTCGACGTCCGGCACATGGCCCTCAACGTCGACTTCTCTCCGACATTCCTCGACTACGCCGACGTCCGGCCGCCCGAGGGGACGCAGGGCGAGTCGCTCCGGCCGGTCCTCGACGGCGCCGCGCCGGAGTCCTGGCGCCGCTCCGTCTACTACCACTACTTCGAGTACCCCGGCTCTCACGGCGTATGCCGGCACTACGGTGTGCGGACGAGCCGCTACCTCCTCGTCCACTTCTACTACGACATCGACGCCTGGGAGCTCTACGACCTGCGGGCCGACCCGGCCGAGATGGTGAACCTCTACGACGACCCCGCCCACGCCGGGATCGTTACGGACCTGAAGGCGGAGCTCGCCCGGCTGCGCGAGAAGTACGGGGACGAGGACGAGACGATGCACCTGCCGAAGAGCGTCGTCCCGCGCGAGCACGCCGCCGTCGGCTGCCCCGTCGTCCTGGCTCACGCGCCCCATCCGAAGTACACGGCCGGCGGCTCGAACGCGCTGACGGACGGGCGGTGCGGGCCGGACTCGACGCTCCTCGCCGACTACACGGCCTGGCAGGGCTTCGAGGAGGTGGACCTCGACGCCGTCGTGGACCTCGGCCGGCCGACGGCGATCGGGCGGCTCTCGATCGGCTGCCTCCAGAACACCAACTCCTGGATCTTCCTGCCGACGTCCGTCCGCTTCGCGGTCTCCGACGACGGGAAGGAGTTCCGCGAGTTCGGCGTCGTCGCGAACGAGGTCTCACCGCGGAGGGCGGGGTTCTTCCGGCACGAGTTCGCTCTGAGTCCGGAAGAACCCGTCCGGGCCCGGTATGTCCGCGTCCGGGCCGAGAACCTCCGCGCCTGCCCCGACGGGCACAAGGGCGCCGGCGGGAAGGCGTGGGTCTTCGCGGACGAGATCGTCGTCGAGTGAAGGAGCCGATCATGGACGGATGCCGCGTCACGCGCCGGGAGTTCCTGGCGACCGCCACGAAGACCACCGCCGGCCTGGCGCTCGGCGCCGCGCTGGTCTCCTGCGGCGGACCCGGCGAGGCCCGGTCGCCGAACGTCGTCGTCGTGCTCACCGACGACCAGGGCTGGGGGGACGTGGGCGTCTACGGCGCGAAGGGCTACGAGACGCCGAACCTCGACCGCATGGCGGCGGACGGGATCCGCTTCACGCAGTTCTACGTCTCCCAGGCGGTCTGCAGCGCGTCGCGCGCCTCGCTCCTCACGGGCTGCTACGCGGAGCGCGTCGGCATCCAGGGCGCCCTCGGCCCCTACTCCACCGTGGGGATCTCCGCGGAGGAGGAGACGATTGCCGAGGTCCTCAAGGCCCGCGGCTACGCCACCGGCTGTTTCGGCAAGTGGCACCTCGGCCACCAGCCGCAGTTCTCGCCCCTGAAGCACGGCTTCGACGAGTTCCTCGGGCTGCCCTACTCCAACGACATGTGGCCGGTGGACTACGACGGGACGCGGAAGTCGAAGTGGAAGAAGGGCCTCTACCCGGAGCTGCCCCTGATCGACGGCGAGACGAAGATCGCCGAGATCCGGACGCTCGAGGACCAGACGACGCTGACCACGCGCTACACCGAGCGCGCCGTATCGTTCATCGAGAAGAACGCCGACCGCCCGTTCTTCCTCTACCTGCCGCACTCGATGCCCCACGTCCCGCTCGGCGTGTCGGAGAAGTTCCGCGGCCAGAGCGAGCAGGGCGCGTACGGCGACGTGATGATGGAGATCGACTGGTCGGTGGGGCGGATCATGGAGGCGCTCGAGAAGCACGGGCTGGCGAAGGACACCCTCGTCGTCTTCGTCAGCGACAACGGCCCCTGGCTGAACTTCGGGAACCACGCCGGCTCGACGGCGGGCCTCCGCGAAGGCAAGGGCACGATGTGGGAGGGCGGCGCCCGCGTGCCGTGCATCATGCGCTGGCCCGGCCGGATCCCCGCCGGCTCGGTCTCCCACGGGATCGCGGCCACGATCGACCTGTTGCCTACGATCGCCGCCGCGACCGGCGCGGCGCTGCCGGACGCGAAGATCGACGGGATCGACCTCTCGGATGTCGTCTTCGGCGGGACCGGCGACTCCCCGCGCGACCACTACTTCTACTACTACGAGGGCGGGCTCCGCGCCGTGCGCGAGGGCCGGTGGAAGCTCCTCTTCCCGCACCGTTCGCGCTCCTACCGCGGCGTCGAGCCGGGGAAGGACGGAATGCCGGGCCCCACCTCCACGTGGGACTCCGGGCTCGAGCTCTACGACCTGGAGAAGGACCCGGCGGAGAAGATGGACCTGGCCGCGGAGCATCCGGAGATCGTGAAGCGGCTTCAGGCCCTCGCGGAGCGGGCCCGCGCGGACCTCGGGGACCGCCTCACCGGCGCGAAGGGTCGTGGCGTCCGCCCGCCCGGCCGGCTCGGCTCGGACCGGCAGCTCGAAGTCGAGCACCTCGCCGTCGGGAAGGTGGTCGCGCTCGCGGCGCCGCCGCACGCGAAGTACACCGGTGGGGGAGAGGGCGCGCTCGCGAACGGCCGCCGCGGCACCGCCGACCACACGGACGGGACGTGGCAGGGCTTCGAGGCGACGGACCTCGACGCGACGATCGACCTCGGCGGGGACGTCGTGGTCAAGGAGGTCGTCGTCGGCGTCCTCGCGAGCCAGCTCTCCTGGATCTTCGCGCCGAAGTCGGTCGAGGTCTTCGTGTCCAAGGATGGCGAGACGTTCGTCGCCGTCGGGCGGACGGAGGACGAGTCGCCGAAGCCGGGCGCCGAGGCCCGGATCGAGGAGATCAGGTTCGAGTTCCCGCCCCGACCGGTGCGGAAGGTCCGGGTCGTGGCGAAGAACGTCGGACGCTGCCCGGAGTGGCACCCCGGCGCCGGCGGGAAGGCGTGGGTCTTCGTGGACGAGATCGAGGTGAGGTAGTGCCCGGGAAGCACCTCAGCTCGCTGCTCGTCAAGCCGGCCGGCGCCGACTGCAACCTCGACTGCGAGTACTGTTTCTTCCTCGATCGTGACGCCACCGTGCCGGCGCCGCGGATGGCCGCCGACGTCCTCGAGGCGATGACCCGGCAGGCGCTCGCCGGCGCGGGGCCGGAGATGTCGTTCTGCTGGCAGGGCGGCGAGCCGACGCTCATGGGTCTCGACTTCTACCGGGAAGCCGTCGCGCTCCAGCGACGCCACGCCGCCGGCCGGCGGATCGAGAACAGCCTCCAGACGAACGGGCTTCTCATCGACGACGAGTGGGCGGCCTTCCTGCGCGAGGAGGACTTCCTCGTCGGCCTCTCGATCGACGGCCCGGAGGCCGTCCACGACCGGTACCGGCGGAGCCGCAACGGCGCGGGGAGCTGGTCCCTGGTCCGCGAGAAGGCGAAGCTGCTCCTCGACGCCGGCGTGAAGACGAACGCCCTCGTCGTTGTGAACGATCACTCCGCCCGGTTTCCGGCGGAGATCTACGGCTTCCTGAAGGAGACAGGGCTCAGCTGGATGCAGTTCATCCCCTGCGTCGAGCCCGACCCGGCCGATCCGGCCCGCCCCGCGTCGTACTCCGTGTCCGGGGAGGCCTGGGGGCGTTTCCAGTGTGAGTTGTTCGACCTCTGGTGGGAGGATCTGGATGGCCTGACGCCGGCCGCGGAGGTCCGCGGTTTCGACGCGGCGCTCCGGCACCACCTGGGCATGCCCAGCTCGCTCTGCACGCACCGGGAGACGTGCGGCGACTACCTGGTGGTGATGCACGACGGCGGCGTCTACCCGTGCGACTTCTTCGTTTCGCCGGCCCGGCGGCTGGGGAACGTCCTCGAGGACGACCTCCGCGACCTCTTGAATTCACCGGCGCAGACGGCGTTCGGCCGGGCGAAGGCGGACCTCCCGCCGGGGTGCCTCGCCTGCGAGTGGCGCCCGCGCTGCCACGGCGGCTGCCCGAAGGACCGGCGCGTGGACCCGGTCCGCCGGCTCTCACACCTCTGCGAGGGCGAGCGGACGTTCTTCGCGCACGCAGACACCCGCCTGGCGGAGCTGGCAGCGCAAATGGAACAACGCTGACAGGCGCGGTGTTAGATCGGCATGGCCGGCGGCGGATCGAAGTTGTTCTTCTCGTACAGATTGGCTTGCGGGGTGAAGTCGTCGACGGCCGTCAGGCACTGCTTCGCCCGGTTCCCGACGATTTCATTCCCACTGCCGTAGACCTGGAAGCCGAAGCCACAGGCCCCGACGCGGTTCTTCTCGGCGCGGTTGCCGGTCCCCTGGAGGCGGATCCCGGCCTCGGCGGCCTCCTTCACCCGGTTCTTCGCGACGATGCAATCGCCACCGAGGACGAAGATGCCGTGGGCGCCCGCGGTATCGATCCGGTTCTTCTCCACCGTGACCTCGTCCACGTCGACCATCACGCTGGTGTTCTCACTCCCGCTGATGCGATTCTTCCGGCAGACGGAGCGGGGCGCCCGGACGAGAATGGTGTAGATCTCCCCGCCCTCGAGCCGGTTCTTCTCGGCCAGGTGGGCCTCCCCGGTCTGGAACTGGATCGCGGTTTGACCCGTTTCCCGCATCCGGCAGCGCGTGACCGCGCAGTTCATCGACGCGGGGTTGCCGGTTCCCTCGGCGACCAGGACCCCCTGGCCGACGGTGGACTCGATCCGGCAGCGGTCGATCCGGAGGTTCCGGCAGGACTCGATCACGACTCCGGCGCCGCCCGAGCCCTCGACCCTGCACTTCGAGACCGTCACTCCGTCCGTCCCGACGATGCGGACGCCCGGTCCGACGGCGTTCAGGATCGTGAAGCCGGTGACCGTGACGTTCTCGACGAGTCCGATCTGGAGTCCGTCCAGCGTGTTTCCGCCGTCGATGACGACCTTTCCGGCGGCCTTCAGCGTGACGTCCTCGCGAAGGGCGATCTCCACCGACTCGTGGTAGGTCCCCTTCTTCACCACGATGACGTCGCCGTTCTCCGCGGCGTCCACGGCGTCCTGGATGGTCTCGTAGTCCTTCGGGACACGGAGTGTCGCGCCGAACGCCGTGGCGCCGAGCGCCACCACGCAAAGGGCGGTGAGAATCAGCCTGCGCATGTCTCCTCCTGACGGGATGGGTGGTCGGGACAGAAGGCTATCCCTCACCGCCGGGAAGTCAAACGGGGCGGCCGCCCGGTCCGCCGAGCGGGAACCTCCTTGGCCGGATCACCGGCTCTGCCGGATACTGTCCCGCTCACGGGCATCGGAAGAGACAGGAGACGGCGCATGGGCACACCAACCTTCCACCACTTCGGAGTTCCCACGTCGGTCGAGCGCGACGGGGAGATCTACATCGAGGCCGCCGGGGTCCGCGTGACGGATCCCGACGCGCATCCCTACCGCGTCGAGTTCCTCCGCTTCGACCCGGACAGCTGCATGGACGAGGCCATCCGGACGCGGTCGCACGCGGCCTTCATGGTCGACGACCTCGCGGCCGCCCTCGAAGGACGGGACGTGCTCGTCGAGCCGTTCGATGCCACCGAGACCCTGCGTGTCGCCTTCATCACCGACGGCGACGCGCTGATCGAGCTGATGCAGGAGATCCCCGGACCATGACCAGCGCCATGAAGAAGTTCATCAACGACCCCGACCACATCCGCGCCGAACTCCTCGAAGGGTTCGCCGTCGCCCACAAGGGCAAGGTCGAGCTGACACCGGAGGGCCTGGTCGAACGGAAGACGCCCAAGGCGAAGGACAAGGTGGCGATCATCACTCTCGGTGGCAGCGGCCACGAGCCCGCCCTCTCGGGTTTCGTCGGGCCCGGCCTGCTCGACATCAGCGTCCCCGGCGAGATCTTCGCCGCGCCCGGTCCGCCGAAGGTGATCGAGGCCCTCCGCCGCGCCGACCGCGAGGCGGGCGTGCTCTTCGTCGTGCTGAACCACGAGGGCGACGTGCTCTCCAGCAACATGGCGATGGAGATGGCCCGCGAGGAGGGCCTGCGCGTCGAGTCGGTGCTCACGCACGAGGACATCTCGGCGGGCACGCGCGAGGATCCCTCGGACCGGCGGGGCCTGGTCGGCTGCCTGCTCGTCTACAAGGTGGCGGGCGCCGCGGCCGAGCAGGGCCGCTCGCTTTCGGAGTGCGTCGAGATCGCCACGCGGATGGAGCGCAACATGGCGACGCTCGCCGTGGCCACCTCCTCCGCCACGCACCCCTGCACCGGCGACGTGATCTCCGACGTCCCCGACGGCCAGATGATCATCGGCATGGGTCAGCACGGCGAGGGCGGCGGCGGGACGCAGCCGATCGTCAACGCCGACGAGACGGCCGAGATCATGCTCGACGACCTCCTCGAGGACCTGAAGGTCCAGTCCGGCGAGAAGGTGCTGGTCATGCTGAACGGCGTCGGCTCGACCACGCTGATGGAGCTCTACGTGGTCCAGCGCCGGGTGGCGGCCCTCCTCGAGGAGCGCGGCATCGAGCTCGCGCGGAGCCTCGTGGGAAGCTACCTCTCCGTGCAGGAGATGGGCGGGTTCCAGATGTGCGTCGCCCGCATGGACGACGAGCTGATCGAGCTGTGGGACGCCCCGTGCGACTCCCCGGCGCTGACGGTGGCATGACGGTCGACCGCGAGACACTGGATCGCATGCTGCGCGGCGGGGCGGCACGGGTCCGCGCCGCGCGCGACCGCCTCACCGAGCTCGATTCGCACGGTGGCGACGGCGACCACGGCACGACGATGGCCCGCGCGATGGACCGGCTCGAGGAGGCCCTCGACGGGTCCGCCGAACCGGCCGCGCTGCTCAGGGCCGTGGGCTGGGCGATCATGGGCGTCGACGGCGGCGCGATCGGCCCGCTGCTGGGCTCCTTCTTCATGTCGTCGGCGAAGGTCGCGAACGACGACAGCTCTCTCGCCGACCTCTTCGAGGCGGGGCTGGCCGGCGTCCTCAAGAACACCCGCGCGCGAGTCGGCGACAAGACTTTGATCGACGCGCTCGAACCCGCGGTCGCGGCGTTGCGTGCGGTCGAAAACGAGGGCGCTCCGCTGCCGGAAGCCCTGGCGCGCGCCGCAGAGGCCGCCGAGCGCGGGGCGGAATCCACCATCGACCTCGAAGCCCGGTTCGGCCGGGCGAAGAACCTCGGGCCGGACAGCCGGGGACACGCGGATCCGGGAGCCACGTCGATCGCGCTCCTCTTCCGGGGCTTTCACGAAGGGATCTCTCAGGAAGGAAGTGGGGAATGAAGACTCTCGACAACGCCGACTTCTACGGGGCCGACGGAGGCTTCGACGCGGACCGCGCGAAGGACGCCTACTACGCGATGATGGAGCACCACGGCTACCCGATCCCGCCGTTCCTCCGCGGCGAGGACTTCTGGACGCTCGACTTCGGGCTCGGGAAGTTCACCGAGGTCGGGATGGCCGGCACGTTCTGGATCATCCACGAGGCTCACGACTACACGGGCCACGAGATCTTCCTGTTGCCCGGACAGATGATCCCCGAGCACTGGCACGAGGCGACGGACAACGCTCGCGCGAAGGTCGAGGCCTGGCACCTGCGCCATGGCTCGGTGACGCTCGTTTCCGAGGGCGAGCCCACGCCCGGTTTCGAGATCCCGCCGTCGCACCGCGACATCGCGGTGGCGCGTTGCGCGACAGCGATCGGGCCCGGCGAGACGCGCGCGCTGAACGCTCCGCTCGAGAAGCACTGGATGGTCGCCGGGCCGGAGGGCGCGATCGTCTCGGAGTACTCGAGCGCACACGACATGGAGGGCCTGCGGTTCACGCACCCGGAGGTCACGCTCGGCTGAGCCGACCATGTCATCCCTCTGGCGGAAGCGCTCATCGAAGCCGGGAAGACCGGCGAGGCGGCGACGGCGCTCGACCTGGCCCGGGACCTGATGGTGGATTCGGCAAACATCGAGCCGTGGGTCCTCGAGTACCTCACCGAGCTGGCGGAGGAGGTCGACGCCGGATCTCCTGAGTGAGCCCTGTCCCCGCCGCGTGGAGGATCCTCCTTGGCCGTTTCGCAGGCTCTGCCGGATACTGTTCCTCCCACGAACGGAGGGCATCCGATCGAAGCGCTGCGAAACCACCCCCGACTGATCCTCGTCCTGATGGCCGTTTTGGCTCTCCCGGCCGGCGTCGCCCGGGCCGGGGAATCGACATGGCCGGAGGCCGTGCGCGCGGCCCGGGCGGAGTACTACGAGGTCCACGGCCGGCCCGAGATCCGCCTCGGGACCTGGCGGGCCACCGATCCGCTCCCGGCGGAGAGCTTCGGCGAACTCCAGGTCGACCCCGCGAAACTCGCGGAGGATGACCGGTTCCGTGAGCGGCCGGACTGGACCGACGGCGTCGTCCACGACTTCGAGAAGGTCCACTACGCCTCCACCTGGCTCTACCGGACCATCACGGCGAAGAAGGCGCGGACGCTCACGGCCTCCCTCGGCAGCGACGACGGCATCGCGGTCTGGCTGAACGGGAAGCAGGTCTTCGCAAACGACGTCCCCCGCGGCGCGCACCCCGACCAGGACGCCGTGGAACTGGAACTCCGGGCGGGCGAGAACCACCTGCTGCTCCAGGTCTACAACCAGCGGGGCGGCCACGGCTTCTACTTCGCGCTTCGGGACCCCGCCGTCGTCGCGATCTTCGACGGCCTCGCGCGGACGTTCCCCCGCGAGTGCGGCTGGGTGGTCCGCGACTTCCCGCAGGGCGGGCACCTCGCGTGGTTCGCCCAGGGGCCGGACGAGCTCGAGTCCTACGGGAAGCAGTGCCGGCTCCGCGACGCGCGGGAGGCGCTCGAGGTTCTCGACCTCGCGGCTCTGCGCCGCGCCGTGCCGGACGCGGAGGGGAAGATCACCGCGTTCGAGGGGCGGGTCCCGGAACTCACGAAGGGCCTCGAGGCCGGCGAGGACTCCGCGGTCGACGAAGTCGAGGCGTTCCTCGGCTTCCGCCGGGAGGCGCTGCTCGCGAAGGTGGACCTCGGCGGGATCCTCGTGATCCTGCGCAGGGACGGCCGGCTCGGCCTGCCGCAGAACTGGCAGGGGAACTGCTCGGTGTCGCGGATCGGCTTCGACGACGAGCTGGCCGTGCTCGACCTGTCCGGAGAGCCGCGGCTCGAGACGTTCTGGAAGCCGGAATCCCCTCGCCAGATCGCCGACGTCGACCTCGACTTCGACGGAGAGCGCCTGCTCTTCTCGATGCTCGGGACGCACGACCGCTGGCAGATCTTCGAGCTTTCCGTCGAGACGAAAGAGGCGACGCAGGTCACGCCGGGCGTCCACGAGGACGTCGACAACTACGACGCGTGCTACCTCCCGGACGGGCGGATCGTCTTCGACTCGACGCGCATCTTCCAGGGCATCCCCTGCGTCGCCGGCGCGGACCAGGTGGCGAACCTCCACCTGCTCGACCGGAAGACGAGGAAGATCCGGCAGCTCTGCTTCGGCCAGGACCACGACTGGTGCCCGACCGTGATGAACGACGGGCGCGTGCTCTACACGCGGTGGGAGTACTCCGACACGCCGCACTACTTCTCGCGGCTGCTCTTCTCCATGAACCCCGACGGCACGGGGCAGATGGAGTACTACGGTTCGAACTCCTACTGGCCGAACTCGATTTTCTACGCCCGGCCGATCCCGGGCCACCCGACGAAGATCGTCGCGATCGTCTCCGGCCACCACGGTGTCTCGCGCCAGGGCGAGCTCACGATCTTCGACCCGGCGAAGGGCCGCTTCGAGGCCGACGGCGTCGTGCAGCGGATCCCCGGCTGGGGAGAGAAGGTCGAGCCGATCAAGAAGGACCAGCTCGTGGACGACGTCTGGCCGCGCTTCCTGCACCCGTGGCCGCTCGACGACGAGCGTTTCCTCGTCTCCTGCCAGCCAGAGGAAGGCCGGCCGTGGGGGCTCTGGCTCGTCGACGTCCACGACAACCTGCTCCACCTCTTCGACCTGCCCGGCCACGCGGTGTTCGAGCCGATCCCGTTCCGGGCGCGGCCGCGGCCGCCGGTCATCCCCGACAAGGTGGACCTGGACAAGAAGGACGCGACGGTCTTCCTCGCGGACGTCTACCGCGGGCCGGGACTGGCCGGCGTCCCGCGCGGCACGGTGAAGGCGCTGCGGATCTTCGAGTTCCACTACGGCTACCAGCGGATGGGCGGCCACAAGAACGTGGGGATCGAGGGGCCGTGGGACGTCCACCGGATCCTCGGGACGGTGCCGGTGCACGAGGACGGCTCGGCGGGCTTCACGGTGCCGGCGAACACGCCGATCGCCGTCCAGCCCCTCGACGCCGAAGGCCGGGCGGTCCAGGTGATGCGGTCCTGGTTCACGGCGATGCCCGGCGAGGTGCTCTCCTGCGTCGGTTGCCACGAGCCCCAGAACACCGTGCCGCCGGTGGCCCTGTCGATCGCGGCGCGGAGCGCGCCGAGCGCGATCGAGCCGTTCCACGGCCCCGCGCGCGGTTTCTCCTTCCCGCGCGACGTCCAGCCGGTCCTCGACCGGCACTGCGTGGGCTGTCACGACGACTCGTCGAGCCTGGACCTCTCG
The DNA here is from genome assembly GCA_039714635.1 of Planctomycetota bacterium. Lineage (GTDB taxonomy): Bacteria > Planctomycetota > JAJSAM01 > JAJSAM01 > JAJSAM01 > JBDLIY01. The sequence continues at coordinate 2,823 of JBDLIY010000038.1, read as the reverse complement.
CGGAAGGACGAGCGCGGCTGGTTGAACTTCACGCCGGCCTACATCGCGCTGCACCCCTTCGTGCGGCGGCCCGGGCCGGAGAGCGACTACCACCTGCAGAAGCCGATGGAGTGGCACGCGAGCACGAGCGAGCTGATCCAGATGCTCACGCGCGGCCACCACGGCGTCACGCTCGACCGGGAGGCGTGGGACCGGCTGTACACGTGGATCGACCTGAATGTGCCGGACCACGGGACCTGGGGCGAGCACGCGGAGATTCCCGATGCCTGCGCGGCGCGGCGGCGGGAGATGCTCGCGGCGCACGCCGGGCGGACGGAGGACCCGGAGCTCTTCGTTACGCCGGAGCGCGAGCTGATCGAGTTCCAGCCGCCGCCGGAACCGCCGCCGTCACCGGCGCCGCCGGAGGTCCCCGACTGGCCGCTCCATCCGTTCGTGGCCCGGCTGCTGCGGAAGGACACCGGCCTGGAGGAAGAGCTCGTCCTCGACCTGGGCGAGGGCGTCCGGATGCGCCTCGTGCCGATCCCCGCCGGCGAGTTCGTGATGGGGGACGCGGATGAGCGTTCCCGGAAGCGCGTGGCGGTCGAGCGGCCGTTCTACCTCGGGGCGCTCGAGGTCACGCGGGAGCAGTACAACCGCTTCGACGCGAGCCACCACAACGGCTACCTCAACCAGAACCACAAGGACCACACGACGCCGGGCTACCCGGCGAACGGTCCGAAGCGGCCGGTGATCCGCGTGACCTGGAAGGAGGCGAAGGCGTTCTGCGAGTGGCTTTCGAAGAAGACCGGGCAGCGGGTCGACCTGCCGACGGAAGCCGAGTGGGAGTGGGCCTGCCGGGCCGGCGCGGCGACGCCGTTCTCCTGGGGCGGCCTCGACGACGACTTCTCGAAATTCGCGAACCTGGCCGACGCGTCGACGAAGCGGCTCGCGGTGTCCGGCATCGACCCGAAGCCGATCGAGGATCCGAGTCCGGGCGAGGACTGGCTCCCGAAGGACGCGCGCTTCGACGACGGTGAGCGGCTGATGTGTGACGTGGGGCGCTACGCGCCAAACGTCTGGGGGCTTTTCGACATGCACGGGAACGTCTGCGAGTGGACCTCGTCGGACTACGGGCGGTCGGACCGGAAGGTGGTCCGCGGCGGCTCCTGGCGCGACCGGCCGAAGAACGCGCGCGCCGGCTGGCGGTGGGGTTACCGGTACTGGCAGGCGGTCTACAACGTCGGCTTCCGGGTGGTCGTCCGGCCGGAGGTGGCGAAGTGAGGGGTGCGCTCGCCGTCGCGGTCGTCCTGCTCGCGGCGGCGTGCGGGAAGGCCGCGGCGCCCGCTCCGGTCCCGACGCCCGCTCCGGGGCCGAGTTCTCCCGAGGTCGTCGTCGCCGATCCGGCGGAGGGCCGGCTCTTCGTCGCCGACGTGACGCGGAAGGTGGTGCTGGCGTTCGACACGGCGAGCCACGAAGCGACCGTCCTGCCGATCACCGGACTCACGCCCACCGGCCTTGCCGTGGCGCCGGACGGGAGCGCGCTCTTCGTGACCGGCACGGCGGAGGGTGGGCGAATCGTCCGGCTGGATCTCGCGGATCTCACGACGACGACGATCGAGACCGGGACGCCGCACCCCACGGCTCCGGTCGTGAGCCCCATGGGGGACGCGCTCTGGGTCTGCCACCGTTTCTCGAACGCCATCGAGAACTACCACCCGATCACGCTCGAGTCGCGAAAGCGCGTTCCGGTGGGTCGGGAGCCGGTCGCGGCCGTGAACTTCCACGGATCAGTGTTCGTCGGCCAGCACCTGCCTGCGGGCGCCGGAGACGGAGACTACGCCGCCGCCGTGCTGCACATGGTCGAACTCGGCCAGTTCGAGCCGTCCGCCCCCTGTCCTCTGCCCAACGGCAGCACGAGTCTGCGTGGCCTCTGCAAGCCGCCGGGGGCGCCGATCGTCATCGCCGCGCACATCCTCGCGCGGTACCAGGTCCCGACGAGCCAGATCGAGCGGGGCTGGATCAACACGAACGCCCTCACGATCGTCGACCTCGGGCCTTCCGATCGGACGAAGACCGTCCTCCTCGACGACGTGAATCGCGGCGCCGCCAACCCCTGGGGCGTCGCCGTGTGTCCGGACGGTCGTACCCTCGTCGTCGCCCACTCCGGCACCCACGAGCTCTCCCTGATCGACCTGCCCGGCCTGCTCGCAAAGCTGGAGACCACCGGGGACGACGTGAGCGAGGACCTCACCTTCCTCGGCGACCTGCGGCGGCGCGTGCGTCTGAAGGGCGTCGGCCCGCGCGGGATCGCGATCGCCGACGGCGCGGTCTGGGTGGCGGAGTACTTCAGCGGCAGCCTGGGCCGCGTTTCGCTGACGGACGGCTCGGTGACGTCGTTCCCGCTCGTGGACAAGCCGGTGCCCGAGACCGGGATCCGCCGTGGCGAGCGACTCTTCCACGACGCCGACCTCTGTTTCCAGCAGTGGCAGAGCTGCGCTTCCTGCCACCCGGACGCCCGGGCCGACGCGCTGAACTGGGACCTGTTGAACGACGGGTTCGGCAACCCGAAGAGCACGAAGAGCATGCTGCTCGCCCATGCCACGCCGCCGGCGATGATCACGGGCATCCGGCCGGACGCCGAGCACGCCGTGCGAGCCGGGATCCGCCACATCCAGTTCGCGGTGCGGCCCGAGGAGGACGCAAAGGCGATCGACGCGTACCTCTCCTCCCTCACGCCGGTGCGCGGACCGGCGGGGGATCCGGCCGCGATCGCGCGGGGCGAGAAGGTCTACGCGAAGGCTCGCTGCGACAAGTGCCACCCGGCGCCGCTCTTCACCGACATGA
>JBDLIY010000037.1:0-15350 GCA_039714635.1 Planctomycetota bacterium | reverse complement strand
TTGAGCTCGTGGGTGACGCTGTCGATGAAGTTCGACTGCCGCGTGCCGAGGTTGATCGCCTTGATCGTCAGGATCATGTACATCACGACGCCGGCGAGCAGCAGGCCGATGAAGGAGGTCCCCAGGGCGAGGAAGGTCCAGCCGAAGCCCGGGTTCCCGGAATCCGAGGTGGCGCGGTAGCCGGCCAGAAGGACCCAGCCGACCGTGAGAACGCCCAGGAGGCCGGCCATCACGATGGCGAGCGTGATCGGCAGCCTGAGGGAACGTTTCGTGGCCATGGGGTCTCCACCTCCGGACGGGAAATCTTCTCACCCCGGCCGCCGGGAGGCGCGCTCAATCCTCGGCCGATTCCGCGCATACATACCTACAACAAACCGGGAACAGAGTTCAGACACGGATTCGGCGGCGACAGGGATATCCTGTTTCGCGTCCCGGCAGGATGCCATTCCGGGGCAATCGACCCGGGAGACGAGTATGGCCGTCCCGAAGCTCCGAATCGGACACCTCACCGCCGACATTCCGCTCATCCAGGGCGGCATGGGGGTCGGGGTCTCGCTGTCCGGCCTCTCCTCCGCCGTCGCGGACTGCGGCGCCATCGGCGTGATCTCCTCCGCCTGCATCGGCATGACCGAGCCCGACTTCGCGAAGAAGCCGAAGCTCGCGAACCGCCGGGCGCTGGCGAAGGAGATCCGGGATGCCCGTCAGCTCTCCGACGGGATCATCGGCGTCAACATCATGGTCGCGCTGTCCGACTACAGCGAGCACGTCGAGACGGCCCTGGACGAGGAAGCGGACGTCATCTTCCTCGGCGCCGGGCTGCCGCTCCGCTTCTCCGATGCCGTTCCGGTGGACCGGTTGCGGTCGACGCGCACGCAGATCGTCCCGATCGTCTCCTCCGGCCGGGCCGTGAAACTCATCTTCGGTCAGTGGGCGAAGCGGTACGGGCGCGTCCCGGACGGCGTCGTCCTGGAAGGGCCGAAGGCGGGCGGGCACCTGGGTTTCAAGCGGGAGCAGATCGAGGATCCCGACTTCGCGCTGGAGCGGCTGCTCCCCGACGTCCTCGAGGCGATCCGGCCGTTCGAGGAGAAGTACGACCGGGAACTGCCGGTCGTGGTCGCGGGCGGCGTCTACAACGGGGCGGACATGGCGCGGTTCCTTTCCGCGGGCGCGTCCGGCGTGCAGATGGGGACGCGGTTCGTGGCGACGCACGAGTGCGACGCGGACCTCAAGTTCAAGGAGACGTACCTCGCGGCGCGGCGCGAAGACATCGTCATCATCAAGAGCCCCGTGGGGCTGCCGGGCCGCGCGATCCGCAACGCCTACCTCGACGGTGTGGAGGCCGGCGTCCGGCACCCTCACAAGTGCTCCTGGCGGTGCCTGAGCAGTTGCCCCGTGAAGAAGGCGCCTTACTGCATCGGCGACGCGCTGATCCAGGCGAAGATCGGCGAGCTCGGGAAGGGGTTCCCCTTCGCCGGGGCGAACGCCTGGCGGGTCGACGAGATCGTCTCCGTCCGGGAGCTGATCGACTCGCTGATGGCGGAGTACGAAGACGCCGTCCGGTCGTCGGTGACGATCGCCGAGTGCGCCTGAGCTCCTCTGAGAGGGAGCCCCGTCAGGGGTACGTGCAACGGGAGTCCCGTCAGGGGTACGTGCGCGTTGCCAGCGGATCCTCCGGGAGGTTCTCCCGGTCCACGTACGGATCCAGATCCCGCAGGGCGAGGACGCGGTAGCCACCCTCCGTCAGGCGATCCAGGAATTCCACGAATCGCTCCGGCGGCGTGTCGACCTCCGGGTTCGCCGTGGACGGGACGCCGTGGAACTGGAAGACGACGGCGACCCCCGGCCGCGCGAGCGCCAGCGCCCGGTCCAGTTCCTCCATCGTCCAGTGGCCCCGCGACGTGGCCGCCGTCGGGACGAGCAGCGGGTGGTGGACCTTCGGGTCCCACGCCGGCCCGAGCCCGGCCTCCTCCCAGGGCGACTCGGGCCCCGATCCCCGCCGGGCGAAGCGGTAGCCGCGCGCGGTGAGCACCTCGAGGGCGCCGGGGGAGAAGCCGTCACCGGGGTAGGCGTAGCTCACCGGCGTCGGGACCCCGACCCGCGCGAGGCCCTCCTCCAGTCCCGCGAGGTCGCCGGGCAGGACGCTCTTCACCTGGGGATGGGCCGCCGTGAAGTGGTTCAGGCCGTGGCTCCCGACCTCGAAGCCCAACCCGTGGAGCTCCGCGACCTCCTCGAGGGTCATGCACTGCCCCGGGACGTTCGCCCACCGGGCCGTGATGAAGAAGGTCGCGCAGAAGCCGCGCTCCTTCAGGAGGGGCGCGACGAACCGGCGGTGGGTCACGCTGGCGTCGTCGAACGTCAGCACGACGGTGCGGTCCGGAATCGTGGGCATCTCCTCTCCGCAGGCGGGGAGGAGGAGCAGCAGAAGAAGAAGGACCATCGGTCGAACGCTCACGCGAGTCTCCAGGGCGCACGATGGTACCCGGATCGGGCGCCGCCGGCCGGACTTCTTCGGGTGCCGCCGCCCTCCGTGGTTCCATGAGCCCATGGGCGGCGGACGGACGACTCCCATCATCTGGTGCCTCACGGCGGCGGCGCTGTTCGGCGCGTCGACGCCGGCGGCGAAGGCGCTCGAGGCGCACTTCGGCCCCTGGACGCTGGCCGGCCTGTTCTACCTGGGCGCGGCCCTCGCCGTGCTCCCGTTCTCGTTCCGCGGCGGATCGCGCACGCTGCGGCGGAAGAAGCGAAACCTGCTCATGCTGCTGGGCGCGGTGGTCTTCGGCGGCGGGCTGGGGCCCGTCCTCCTGCTCACCGGGCTCTCGATGACGGAGCACTCCGCCTCCGTCGCCCTGTGGCTCAACCTCGAGACCGCGGGCACCGCGCTCCTCGCCTGGCTGCTGTTCCGCGAACACCTGGACGGGAGGACGTGGCTCGCCGCGGGGCTGACGGTGGCCGCGGCCGTCCTGCTCGCGGCGCCGTCGGGCTTCGGGGACCGGCTGCCGGCGCTGCTCGTGGGACTCGGCTGCCTCTGCTGGGGGATGGACAACAACCTGACCGCCCTCGTGGACGGGTTCACGCCGCAGCAGACCACGCTGGTCAAGGGTCTCGTCGCGGGCTCCGCCGTGTTCGGCCTGTCGTTCCTCGTCGAGGACCCGGACCTTCCACTGGTCCCGGTGCTCTCCGCTCTCGCGGTGGGCGGGCTGGCCTACGGCGCCTCGATCGTGCTCTACATCAAGGGTGCGCAGCACCTCGGAGCCACGCGCTCCCAGATCCTGTTCTCCACGTCGCCGTTCCTCGGCGGCATCTTCGCCTGGGTGTTCCTGGGGGAGGCCGTCCTCGTCGTGCAGATCGTCGCCGCGGTGGTGATGGTGATCGCCCTCCGCCTGCTGCTCACCGCGAAACACGGGCACGCGCACCGGCATGATCCGCAGCTCCACACCCACGACCACCGCCACGACGACGGCCACCACAACCACGTCCACCCCGGCCTGCCGGCGTGGATCCGCCACACCCACGAGCACGACCACGAGGAGATGGAGCACGAGCATCCCCACGAGCCGGACCTCCATCACCGACACTCCCACTGACATTCCCACTGGTGCGCGTCGCTCCCCGCGGCGGAACCGGCTATCATCGGCGCCTTCAGAATGAGACGCCGCCTTCCCATCGTCGCCGTTATCGGCGCGGTCCTCGTTGCGTACGCCGGGCTGCTCGCGGCCCCCGGGGCGGAGTTCGTCTACGACGACGTCCGTTTCGTCAGCGAGAACGACGCCGTCCGGGAACTCGGGAATCCCCTCGTCTTCTTCACCGACCCGGAGACCGCGGACCCCGGCCGCTGGCAGGGCATCTACCGCCCGCTCCGCACGCTTGACTTCGCGATCGACTGGGCCCTCTCCGGCGGGAGCCCGTTCTGGTTCCACCTCCGAAGCGTCCTCCTCCACGCCCTGGGCTCGGTGCTCGTCCTGCTGCTCCTGAGGCAGTGGGGCGCCGGCGAACCCGCCGCGATTCTGGGCGCGCTCGTCTTCGCCCTGCACCCGGCCCAGGCGGAGACGGCGGCGTGGATCACGAGCCGCGGGGACCTGCTCTGCCTCGTCTTCTTCCTCGGGGCGCTCCTCCTGCACGGGCGGGGCGGACGCGGGGCCTTCGCGGGCGCGGTCCTCGTCCTGCCGGTGGCGCTCTTTTCAAAGGAGGTCGCCGTGATGTTCCCGGCGGCGGCCTTCCTCGCGGACTTCTTCTTCCGCGATGAACGCCGGCTGTCGACGACGCTCCGCCGCTGGCCTCGCTATCTCGTCTACGGCGTCCTCGTCGTGGCCTGGGCCGCGCTGTGGCTCCACCTGCACGACGTCCGGGACGGCGGCAGCTGGCACCTGACCGGGTGGTGGGGAGGCTCGTTCGCCGGGACGCTTCTCACCATGAGCCGCGGCTTCGTCTACTACGCGCGACTCGTCCTGTTCCCCGTCGACATGACGCTGGACTTCTACCTGGCGCCCGTCCCGACGCCGGACCTCCTGACGCTCGCGTGCGCGGCGGCGGTGGCGTCGGCGCTCGTCGCCGCGATCGTCTCGGCGTTCCGGGGCGGCGGGGCGGTCGCCTTCGCCGTGCTCTGGTTCTTCGTGACGATCTTCCCCACGTCGAACCTGCCGGGTCCGATCGGGATCCCGACGGCGGAGCGCTTCCTCTACCTCCCGATGGTCGGCGTGGCCCTGCCGCTGGGGCTCCTGCTGGCACGCGCCTGGCGGGCCGCCGCCGTCGGCCGCGTCCTCGTCGTCGTCCTGCTGCTCTGCCTCGGCGCCGTGACCGCGGACCGGGCGGCCGTCTGGGCGACGGCGGACTCGCTGTGGGAGCGGACGCTCGCGCGCACCGAGAGCCCGCGCGGCCTCCAGCGCCGGGCCTGGGTTCTCCGGGAGGCGGCGTGGGCGTGCGCCGACCCCGCGGAAGAACGCCGCCTTCTCCTCGAATCCCTCGACGTCCACGATCGGCTCGAGCGGATCTGGGAGACGCTGCCCGTGCCCGGGGAGCACGTGGACATCGCGCGGACCGACCGCTGGACCGTCGTCGCCGCGCTCGGCCGCGGGGAGGAAGCCCTTCGCGGGGCCGAGTCGATCCTCGAGCGCCGGCCGGGCCTGGCCCAGGCCGGGGCCGCCCGGGCATTCGCGTTGCTCGCGACCGGCCGCCGGCGGGAAGCGACGGCGGAGATGAACGCCGTCGTCGACGGCGCGGACGGGGCGTGGCTCACGCCCGTCGCGGCGCGCCTCTACCGGGCCGTGGGCGAGTCGTATCGGGTCGAGGGCAACCCGGGCCTCGCCCGGTGGAGCCTCCGCCGGGCCGAGGACATCTCCGGGGATCCGGTGGCCGTGCGTCACCTCGCGGAGATCGACGCGGAGTTCAACGAGCGCTACGTTCCCCTGGAGCGCGCTCGGGCGAAGAACCCCGGCGACGTGGAGGCGCGCCTCCGCCTGGCGGAGCTGAACGCCCGGTACGGCCGCTTCCGGGAGGCCGGCCATCGGTACGGGGAACTCCTCCGCCGCGCCGGTTCGAATCGCCCGCCGGAGCTCCTCTTCTCCCAGGCCCGCTGGTTCCACGAGACGCAGGACACGCCCGCGTCCCGGGCGGCGGCCGCGGCGCTCTACCGCGAAATTCTCGCCACGCGTCCGGACTGGAGGAAGGCCGAGGTCGAAGAGCGGCTGCGGATCGTCACGAAGTAAGGCGGTGGCCGCCCGCCTGCTGCCGTCCGAGCACCGTCTCGAACAGCTCCCGGGTTGTCCTCGCGTAGTACTCGTACTCTTCGAGCAGCGCGTCGCCGGCCGAGGAGAACTCGCTCTCGACGTAGCCCAGGCGCTTCGCGAGACGGCTGCGCTCGTCGGAGTCCTCGGGGATGCGGTTCCGGCTCATGTCCCAGACGATCCGGATCCTCGACTCGACGGAGCGAAGGAAGGAGAGCGCGGTGAGGAACCCCTCGTGCTCCCTCGCGTTGAGCAGGCCCTCACGGCACGCCGCGGCGAGGGCGGCGTGGGTGCCCGGCGTCCGGAGCGACGGGTAGCGATGTCCGTGGACGAGCCGCAGGCACTCCGTCACGAACTCGATGTCCACGATGCCTCCGAAGCCCCGCTTCACGTCGCGGCCGGTGCTGCGACTCTCCAGCTTCCGCCGCATGGCGACGATCTCCGCCGCGATCCCCTCCCGCGGCGGCGCGCCGTAGAGCACGTCCGCGAGGACCGCCTCCGTTTCGCGGCCGAGGTCCTCGTCACCGGCCACGCATCGCGCCTTCGTCAGCATCTGCAGTTCGGCGACGGCGGCGCGCTCCCGGTAGTAGGGGCCGAAGCGCTCGAGGGGCGTGACGAGCGGGCCCGAGCGCCCGAAGGGGCGCACGCGGGCGTCCACCTCGTAGAGCTTCCCGTGCGGACTCGACTCCGCGAGCAGCCGGACGACGCCCTGGGCGAGCCGCGAAAGCACGACGCCGCAGTCCTCGCCGGATGTCGTCCGTCCGGCTCCGTCGGCGACGAAAACGAGATCGAGGTCGGACGCGTAGCTCATCTCGCCCGCGCCGAGCCTGCCGAGGCCGAGGACGGCGAAACGCGCCCGCGCGCCGTCGGCCGGGGGCCCGAATCTCCGTTCGAGGTCGGCGCGCACGCGCGCGATCGCCAGCGTGAGAATCCGCTCCGCGAGGCAGGTCAGATCCTGGCTGGTGTTCTCCGTGTTCGCCCGGCGCTGGATGTCGCGGACCCCGATGCGGACGAGGTTCAGGTCGCGATAGTCGGTGAGGAGGCGGCGCGGATCCTCGACCTCCTCGATGCGGTCGAGGGGCAGGTCGTCCACCGGGATCTCGCCGCCGGCGACGACGAGCGAGTCCACGAGGGCGTCGAGCATCGCCGGGTCGCGGACGACGAGGTCGGAGAGGTGCTGCGACCAGCCGGAGATGTCCGTCACGACGGAGAGCACGTCATTCGATTCGGCGAAGAGCTGGTAGAGGATCGCCCGCGCGCCCATGGCGGCGACGATCCGCTCGAGGTTCCTGAGGCAGCGGTCCGGATCCGGCGTCTCCGCGACGCGCAGCGCGAGGTGGGGGCAGAGACTCGCGAAGAACCCCTTCGCGCGCGGCCCGGCGTCGTTCGCCAGACGCGTCAGGACGGAGAGGGCCCGGTCGGGCTCCGCGAAGCCGCGGATCGTCAGCCACTCGCGCACGGCCTCCCGGTGGGGCTCGGGGTCGAGGACGAAGTCGGTGAGGCGCGCGAGCTTCTCGGAACGCATGAGGAAGAGGTTGTGGAACAGCGCCTCGAGGAGCCCGCGCGCCGCCGTGGTGTGGCGGGCGTGGAGCCGGCGGAAGGTCTCCAGTGGATCCTCGTCGTCCGCGGCGATTCCCATCCGGACCGCGAGGCGGCGGAGACCGTCGTCGTGCGCGGGCAGCGTGTGCGTCCGGATCTCGTGCAGCGTCTGCACGCGGTGCTCGGCGGTCCGGAGGAAGACGTAGGCGTCGCGGAGCCGGTCCCGCTCCCCTCCGGTCAGGATGTCCGCGCCCGCGAGGCGGTCGAGGGCCGGCAGCGTCCCGGCGACCCGGATCTCCTCGACCTCGCGACCGTTGAGCAACTGGAGGAACTGGACCGTGAACTCGACGTCGCGGATCCCGCCGCGGCCCGCCTTCACCTGGCGTTCGTCCCCGCCGCGTCGTTCGATCTCTCTCTTGAGGTCCTGGATCCGCCGGATCTCTTCGAGCGTGAGCGACGTGCCGTAGACGAACTCCGCGAGGGGTTCGAGGAATGCGTCCCGGCCCAGCGCCCGGTCGCCGGCGATCGGCCGCGCCTTGATGAAGGCCTGGCGCTCCCAGGTCCTCCCCGACCGCGCGTAGTAGTCGAGCGCGCCGGGGATGGCCCGGGCGATCTTCCCCATGGAGCCGTCGGGCCGCAGCCGCAGGTCCACGCGGTAGCAGTGCCCCTCCGGCGTGGCGTCCGCGAGCAGCGCCCGGACGCGCGCGACGACACGTCCGAAGAACGCCTCGTTCGTCACGGCGGCTTCCCCGTCCGTCGTGCCCTCGTCGGAGTAGAGGAAGACGAGGTCGATGTCGGAGGAGTAGTTCAGCTCCGTCCCGCCGAGTTTCCCCATGCCGAGGACCGTCAGCGTCGCCTCCGCGCCGTCCGCGTGGCGCGGCGTGCCGTGCTTCGCCGTCAGTCGGTCGTGGGCCGCGAGCACCGCCGCGTCCACCGCGGCGTCCGCGATGAAGGAGAGACCGGACGCGGTCTCCGCAAGGCCGGCGCGTCCCTGGAGATCGTCGAGAAGGACGCGGAGGGTCTCCTCGCGGACGAACCGGCGGAGAGGGCCGCGGGGATCGTCGGCGGCGCGGACGGCACGGCGGGCCCGCTCGCGAAGCTCGTCCGCCCCCGGCCGGCGCCGGTCGGCGAGGACGCCCTCGAGCAGCGTCGGGTCGCGGATCGTCGCGAGCGCCATCGACTGGGAGGAGGCGAAGAGGGCGACCGCCGACTCGAGGTCCGCGGGAAACCGGCCGGCCGCCTCCCGCCAGCGCGTCAGTGAGACCAGCGCGGTGTCCGGATCGGCGGAGGCGGCGACGAGATCCGCCGCCCGTTCACCGTCAGGATCGGTCCGGAGCGCGGGCAGGAGTTCCGCCGCGCGCTCCGGGTTCGTGTATCCGTTACCCACGCAGCTCCCGGATGACCTGGTCGAGTTGGACGCCCTGCTCCTCCATCTTGATGAAGTCGTTGCCGATCTCCTCGATGGAGTGGCGATCCAGTTCGTCGAGGAACGCCTGCTGCGCCCTGCCGATCCGGGTGGAGACGCTGCACAGCGTCCGCACGTTGCACGGCGACCGCATCAGCGGGCAGTCGTTGCGGATCGGCCCCTCGAAGATCTCGATGACCTGGCGCAGGGTGATCTCGTTTCCGGGGCGAGAGAGCGCGTACCCGCCCTTCGCGCCGCGGTAGGAGGCGACGAGGCCTCCGCGCGCGAGGGCCTGGAAGACCTTCGCCAGGTAGGACGACGGGATGGAGAAGAACTCCGCGATTTCCGACAGGTACGTGACGGTGTCGCCGCCCTTGTAGGCGAGGTAGGCGAGTCCGTGGATCGCGTAGCCGCTGGAGGCTGTCATCTGCATCGGCCCGCCGCGGGCGGGGCTGAGTTTCGTCCTGGGTTTCGGCTTCGGCATCAGTTTCCTCTCGTGACTCCCGCGGGCGCCGGATGTCCTTCGAGGACTTCGCGAACGGCCGACAGGACGTGATCGGGGGTAATTTCCGTCATGCAGACGGGGTCGGGGCAACTCCGTTTCGGGCAGCCGGAACAGTCGTGTCCCAGCCAGACGACCGCGGTTCGGGGGCCCCGCGGCGCGTAGATCTTCGGGTCCTTCGGTCCGAACAGTCCGACGGTGGGGACGCCCAGGTACGCCGCGAGATGCAGCGCGCCCGTGTCCCCGGCGACGAACAGCGCGGACCGTTCGATGAGACGGGCGAGGGTCTTCAGGCTCGCGGAGGCCGGGCCGGCGACGGCGGCGCCGCCCGAGTTCTCCGTGGCTGCGGCCACCAGGTCCTCCTCCCCGGGACCGAAGGTGACGACGGACCGCAGTCCGTGCGTCTCCGACAGCGCCCGCGCCAACGCGCCGTATCGGTCCGCCGGCCAGCGCTTGTGGAGCCCGAAGCGACTCGTCCCCGGATGGAGGACCGCGAACGAGCCGTCGGCGAGGTCCTGCTCCGCCGTGAACCGGTCCGTCGCGCGGCACTCCTCCGGCGTGAATCCGAGTCGGAACTCCCCGCCGCCGCCGTCGACGCCCAGCGGCCCCACGAGCGCGATCGCCCGGTCCACGCGGTGAAAGGGCGGGGGCGGGGTCGTCACGTGCTCCGTGGCGAAGACGTGGCTCCCCTCGATGCCCGAGCCCTTCGCGAGGCCGATCCGGCGGGGGGCGCGGGAGAGGAGCGACAACACGCCGCCCTTGAGGTTTCCCTGGAGGTCGACGGCCACGTCGTAGCGGGCGTTCGAGAGGCCGGCGAGAAACGCGGCCACCTCGCCGCCGACGCGCGCCGGGGAGGAGAGCAGGTCGCCGGTCCACGCCTTGCGCGGATAGACGTGAAGTCGATCGATGTCCGGGTGGCCCTCGATGAGGCTCGCCGCCTTGTCCTCCACGAGGAATCCGATCGTCGCCGCCGGGCGCGCGGCGCGCAGGGCGGCCAGCGCGTGCAGGGCGTGCACGACGTCTCCGATCGCGGACAACCGGATGAGCAGGATGTGGATGTCTTCGTTCGCGCTCAAATCAACCTCGCGGGTCCTGTTTATGAAAATCGGACATGGCGAGTCAAGTTTTAAAGGGTCCCTCGGTGTCCGAAATCCGGGACAGGAAAGCGTTGACCCGTTCCGCATGCCGTGGTCAGATTCGCCCGCGCTATCTCATTCATTCACAGGGAGATAAGGTGGGAGGCGAGGGCGTCGGGCACCACGCGGAGGGATTCACCGGCCTCACGTCCGGTCGCTGGAACGTGGTCCTTCGCGAGGGGATGCGGGGCGCCTTCCGCGCGCCGGAGTTCGCGGATCCGGAGCGCCTGGCGGCCTCCGGGGATCCCTGCTTCCGCGGCCGGGGGCGGCCCTGCCGCGTCGCCCTGCCCGGCGGCGGGAGTGGAGTCCTTCGCGTCTACCGCCACGGCGGAATGCTCCGGGCGATCACCGGCCGGCGGTTCCTCGGCGTCCCGCGCCCCCTCGACGAACTCCGGGCGACGGAGGCGGCGCGCCGGGCGGGCGTCCGGGTTCCGGAAGTCCTCGCCGCCTGGTACCGGTTCGTCGGGAAGGTCTTCCACGAGGGATGGATCCTGACGAGGGAGATCGAGGGAGCGACCGACCTCCTGACCGCGCTGAGCGGCGGTTCCGCCCCGCCGCGGATCTTCCGCGCTCTCGGCGAGGAGACGCGGAAGATGCACGACGCCGGCGTGTGGCACGCCGACCTGCACGTGAAGAACGTGCTCCTCACGGGCGACGAGGTGACGATCATCGACTTCGACCGGGCGCGGGTGACGGACGAGGTCTCCCGCGACGCGAGGATCGGAAATCTGCTGCGCTTCGACCGCTCGGTGGCGAAACTCGGGCGTTCCGGGGTGCGCGTGCCCGCGAAGGACCGGATGCGGTTCTTCCACGGTTACCGGAAGGAGGCGGTGTCCCGCGGCGAGAGGGCGGAGATCCTGCGCCGCTGCGAACGGAGCCTGCGGATGCACGCCCGGGGCTGGAGCCTGTTCGGGACGGGCCGATCATGAGACCGAAGCTCACTCTCTGCGTGATCACGAAGGACGAGGAGGATCGCATCGGCGACTGCCTCGACTCCGCGTCCTTCGCCGATCACGTCGTCGTCGTCGACTCGGGTTCGAGTGACCGTACACGCGAGATCGCCGAGGAGAAGGGGGCGACCGTCGTCGTCCACGACTTCGACGGGCACGTCCAGCAGAAGAACCGCGCCGTGGACCTCGCGGAGACGGACTGGGTGCTCTGCCTCGACGCCGACGAGCGAGTGACCCCGGCGCTGCGCGACCAGATCGAGGAGGCGCTCGATACGGCCGACCTCCCGGTCGCGTTCTCCATGCCGCGGCGGACCTTCTACCTCGGCCGCTGGATCGACCACGGTGGCTGGTACCCCGACCGCAAGGTCCGCGTCTTCGACCGCAGGAAGGCGAGGTGGGGCGGCGTCAACCCCCACGATCGCGTGGAGGTGGACGGCGAGGTCCGCGCGCTGGCCGGCGACATCGCGCACTACTCCTACCGCTCCATCTCGGACCACCTGAAGCAGATCGACTTCTTCACCACGATTTCCGCGAAGGAGAAGTTGGCGGCCGGGATGAAGCCGCGCCTCTGGCGGCTGCTCCTCCACCCGGTCGGCAAGGTCCTCCGGATGTACTTTCTGAAGCTCGGGTTCCTCGACGGACGCGCGGGATTCATCGTGGCCGTGCTGGGCGGAACCTACGTCTTCCTCAAGTACGCGAAGCACTGGGAACTCTCCCGCCGCCCCGCCCAGGATTCTGCCCCGGACCATGCCCGAGACCATGCCCGAGACCATGACTGATCCCGTCGTCATCGAGAAGGACGGCTTCGTCTTCCGGCTCGACCCGGCGACGGCTTCCTGGGTGAAGCCCCGCGTCGTCGACCGGCGCGAGGTCCTCCCCGACCTCCCGGAGACGATCGTCATCAAGACGAACGCGGTGCGGACCGTCCTGCGCGTGCCCATGCCCGAGGGCGTCGTCTTCGCCAAGCGCTATCACCTGCGCGGCCTGCTCGACCGGCTGAAGTACCTCGTCATTCCGTCCAAGGCCGCGGCGGAGTGGCGGGCGGCGCGGGCGATCGCGGCGGCCGGTCTCCCGACGGTCCACGCGCTCCTGATGGGGGAGAGGCGGACCCTCGGCATCCTCCAGGACGCGTGCTTCGCGGCGGCGGGCATCGAGAACAACCTGGAGTTCGTTCCGTACATCCACGAGCACCTGTGGGACGGGACCGGGGAGTCGGAGGCGAACCGCGCCCGCCTCCTCGACCAGCTGGCCGGCCTCGTCCGTCGCTTCCACGACGCCGGCTTCCGCCACCACGACATGCACGGCGGGAACCTCCTCGTCACCGGCGGCCCGGCGGAGGCGATCGTCCACCTGATCGACCTCCACACGGTGAAGGTCGGAAGCTCCGTGCCGCGCGGCGTGCGCCTGAGGAACCTCGCGAAGCTCCTCCACTCACTGCTGACGGGCGTGCGCGAGGGCGACTTCCTCCGGATGCTCACGGTCTACGAGGGCGATCGCCCGGTGCTCGGCGGGGCGGACGCGGCGCTCGCGTTCATCGCCCCCCGCGTCGCCGCGTTGGAGAAGCGGCGCCTCGTGAACCGGACGAAACGCTGCCTCCGGCGATCCTCGGCGTACGACGTCACGACGAGGGACGGCCGCCGGATCCACCACCGGCGCGAGATCGACGCCGGCGCGGTCCTCGACGCGATCGCCGTCCACGAGCGGTCGCGCGACGCCGGCGGGACGGACGTCCTCAAGAACTCCCGCCGCTCCGCCCTCTCCCGTCAGACGCTCGAGACGCCGGACGGGCCCCGCCCCGTCGTCGTGAAGGAGACGAAGTGCCACGGCGTGGCCGACCGGCTGAAGAACCTGTTCCGCCCGCCGCGGGCGATGGCGTCCTGGGTGAACGGCACCGGGCTGGGCGTCCGTCGCGTCCCGGCCGCGGAGCCGCTCGCGATGGTGCTCGAAGGGAACGGCCGGCTCGTCGGCCGGAGCTTCCTCCTGATGGAAGACGTGGCGTCCCGGGGCGGCGACGGAACGCGGCTCGATCTCCACATCCTCGAGCGGTACGCGGGGCCGCTCGACGCGGCGCGGCGCGAGGAGAAGCGGGAGTTGGCCCGGGCGTTCGGCCGGTTCGTCGCCGACCTCCACGCGCGCGGCATCTACCACCGCGACCTGAAGGCGGTGAACGTCTTCGTCCGGCCGGCCGAGGATGGCGCGCCCGGGTTCATCCTGGTGGACTACGACCGCGTCGTCTTCGGCGAGAGCGTTCCCCGGCGGCGACGGATCAAGAACCTCGCGCAGGCGGCGGCGTCGATCGCCGTGCTGATGACGAAGACGGACCGGCTGCGCTTCTTCCGGGCGTACGCCTTCGACGCGGACGCGCGGGAGAACGCGCGCGAGTACGGCCGCGGCGTCGCGGCGGAGTGCGAGAAGAAGATCGTCGTCCGTTACGAGCCCATCGAGTAGCGCCATGCGGATCGTGCACCTCTACGCGAACTGGAAGTGGACGGGGCCGGCGGAGCCCGCTGTGAACCTCGCCGCGACCCTCGCGCGCCGCGGCCACGACGTCCTCTTCGTCCCCGGCCGGCCGGTGGGGGATCTCGAGAACCTGATCGCGACGAAGGCGCGGGAGCGCGGCCTCGACGTGCGGGAGGGGCTCGCCCTCGACAAGCACTGGCGCCCGATCGGAAACCACCTCGACGCCCGTCGACTCTCGACCTGGTTCGACGAGTTCCGCCCCGACATCGTCCACGCGCACACTCTGAACGACCACCTCGTCGGCGCCGCGGCGGCGCGCCGACACCGCCCGGATCTCCCCGTCGTCCGTTCTCTCTACGATGGCGAGGCGTCGCCCGCGGGCTGGCGGACGCGACTCGCGTTCGGCCGGCGGACGGACTTCCTCCTCTCCGCCTCGGACCGCGTCCGCGGCGAGACGGCGACGCGTTTCGGGATGGACCCGGCTCGCACCGCCGTCTACGACGTCCCGATCGACCTCGCGCGTTTCGACCCGGACCGCGAGCTTCCCGACCTCCGCGCGGAGTACGGCATCGAGCCGGGCGACTTCGTCGTCGGCATCGTCGCGCGCATGCAGCGTCACCGCCGGTTCGAAGTCTTCTTCGACGGCCTCGACCGCGCGTTCGCCGACGTCGAAAACCTCCGCGTCCTCATCGTCGGCCGCGGGACGAACATGCGGGAGGTCGCGGTGGAGCGCGCCGCGAACACCTCCCTCGGGGACCGCATCGTCTTCACCGGCTATCGCGCCGACGACGAGTACGTGGCGACGCTCGCCGCGATGGACGCGAAGGTCTTCCTCTGGCCCGGCTCGGACGGATCCTGCCGCGCGGTGCGCGAGGCGCTGGCGATGGGGAAGCCCGTCATCTCGGCGAAGGTCGGAATGCTGCCGGAGATCGTCGCCGGCGGTCGCACCGGCGTGCTGATCGACCACGACCCCGAGGATCTCGCGGCGGCGGTCCGGATGCTGGCCGACGACGCGGCGCGCAAGACGATGGCCGAGGCCGCGCGGGCCGAGGCCCGGGCCCGTTTCGACGCGGACGCGCGCGCGGCCGAAGTCGAGGCGGTCTACTCCTCGCTGTCTTCCTGAGGCGGCGCGGGTGGTCGGGGAGGCGTGAGAACGCTCCGCCAGTCATGCGCGGGGATCGTCATCGCCAGCGCGCGGTCGAGCCACAGCTTCCCCTGCCCGTCGAGAAACGGAAGCGCCGCCCACATGTCCGCGTGCTGGTCCGGTCCCGCGTTCGGAGCGAGGCCGAGCAGCGCGGCCTCCGGCACCATGTAGGGGATCGAGTCCGGTGTGTGGAATCGGAAACGCGACACGGGCAGGGTGAGCGCCCGGCTCGCGCTGGGGAACCAGAGGCCGTGGGTGGTGTCGAAGATCCGGATCGTCGCGCGGTCGCCGTCGGGAGAGGTCCCGTAGGCGGTCGTCACGGCGGGAGGGATCGGCTCCCCGGGATCCCACTCGCTCTTCACGTGGCCGTAGTCGGCGATAAGCGTCCAGTCGGCAAGGTGCTCGCGGAACGCCCGGCTGTCCTCGCGGAACACGGCGAGTCCGACTTCGCCCCGCATCCGGACCTGGCGCTGCACGAGCAGGGCGATCGCCCA
>JBDLIY010000036.1:0-15399 GCA_039714635.1 Planctomycetota bacterium | reverse complement strand
GCGTCCGGTCGCCGACCAGGGAGAGCTGGATGTTGTCCGTCTTCCCCTGGTGGAAGAGGATCGAGAACTCGTCCTCGCCCAGGACCCGGGCCATCTCCTTCGTCGCGGCGAAGGAGCCGGCCACGAGGGCGGAGATCGTGTCCATGTCGAACGATCGCGTGACCCCCTGCTTGGTGATCATGTGTCCCTCCTTGTCCACGAGGAGGGCGCACTTCGCGTTCGACAGCTTGAGGAACTCCCGCAGGATCCGGTTGATGTTCCGGATGTCCTCCCGATAGAAGACCAGGCGGTTCTCGCGCAGGTACCGGTTGTCGTTCATCGTGTTCTCCCGGACCTCAGACTTCCCTTTTCCACATCAGAGGATCTTGTGCACATCAGAGGATCTTGAACGAGTACAGGATCACCCCTGCCGCCAGGACGATGATCGCGCCCAGGGCGATCAGCAGTACCGGCGAACCTCGGTCTTCCTCGAGGACGAACTTCTGGATCTTCGGCGACTTCGACGCCCCCGAACGGGGTTTCGAGCCGACACCCGCGTAGGAGTATCGACCCCCTCGGGAAGCTTCGCTCTTCTCTTCGGGCGCGGGCCCCGTGAGACCGCCACCGGGCGTGACCTTCGGCTTCGGCTTTGGCTTCGACCTCGGCGCGGGCTTGCGGGACGCGGCACGCTTCGCCGGCCGGGCCGCGGGAGCCTTCGGTTCGGATTTCAGCGCAGGCTTCAGCGCAGGCTTCGGTGCGGCCGGTCGCGGCGGCGCTTTCGGAGCCGCGGGGGCCGGCGTCGGGGCAGAGGCCGCGGGACGCTGGACCGGGTTCGGCTCGAGCGCCGGAGCCTCCGGGCGGGCCGGGGCGCGCGGCGGCACGGAAGTCGTCGGCGGAGCGACGGGCTTCGGAGGTGCGGACGGTGTCGGCGGAGCGGCGGGCGTCGGCGCAGCAGCCGGTGCGGTCGCGGCGGCGGGGGCCGCCTCGGCGGTCGCTCCGGCGGGAACTGCTTCGGGCGCGGCCGCGGCCGGGACCTTCTTGCGTGGCGCGGCGCCCGCGGCGCGCTTCTCCCGGGAGAGACTCTCCAGCACGAGGGCGGACAGCGCCTTCAGCGTGGGGAAGACCCCTTCGCCGGTCGTCGCGATCGCCTCGTAGTGCGGCCGGCCCTGCGGGTTCAGCTGCGCCTGGAGATCTTCCACCGACATCGCCGTCGGCATGTCCCGCTTGTTGTACTGAATGACCATCGGGATCTCGTCGACGTTCTTGCTGTACTCCTTGAGGTTGTTGCGGAGGTTCTCCAGCGACTCCAGGTTCTCGTCCATCTTGTCGGCCTGGGAATCGGCGACGAAGATGACGCCGTCGACGCCCTGCAGGACGAGCTTCCGGGTCGAGTTGTAGTAGACCTGGCCCGGAACGGTGTAGAGCTGGAACTTTGTCCTCATGCCCGCGATGTTCCCGAGGTCGAGGGGCATGAAGTCGAAGAAGAGCGTGCGGTCGCCCTCGGTCGCGATGGAGGTGAGATCACCCTTGTTCGCGGTCGGGGCCTTCCGGTGCACGATCTCGAGGTTCGTGGTCTTCCCACTCATCCCGGGACCGTAGTACACGATCTTGCAGTTGACTTCCTTCAGGGCGAAGTTGATCTGGACCATCTCAGTCCTCTCCCTCTGCCGGGCACGTTTCGGTTCCGGTTGTCATCCGATCTTCATCTCACCCAGACTGCGGATGCGCATGGCGGCGCTCTCGATCTCGATGTCCGTCGGGCCGAGGTCGATGTTCCGATCCATGACCACGACCAGGTAGGCGATGCCGGTGTCCGTGAAGACGAGCTTCCCGTGGCTCGCCGTCAGCGTGAACCGGCTGAAGTTGGGAAGCTCCTGCTTCGCCAGGGCCCGCCGGATGCTCATCACGGCGTTGGACGCCATCGCGGCCACCTTCTCCTCGTCGAGCTGGCGCCCGAGGGAGGAGGCGATCACCATGCCGTCGTCGCTGACCACCATCGATCCGCGGATGCCCACGGACTCGTTCAGACCCTCGAGGATCTCACGCACGGGACACCTCCGGATCGGCGGTGAGGTTCCGGGAGGCGAAGCCCTCCAGCATGCGGTGGGCTCGCTCCGGCTTCACGGTGTGGTCGTACTTCATTCCGAGGCTGATGTTCTTCACCCGGTTGATCGTGATGCCGCCGAAGTTCCCCTCGATCGTGCACCACTGGAAGCTCCCGATGTCCATCCGGCGGCTGGTGTCCTCGGAGGTCGCCACGATGTCGGACACGAGCTCGGCGAACTGCTTCCTGGTCAGCGAGTCCGGGTCGGACATGTCGGCGAGGACCTCTCCGTCCCGGTCCAGGATGACCGCGTTCCGGATGCCGTCCCCGGTGCCGATGCGGCCCAGGTTGCCGCGGAGGCCTTCGACGTCGAGGTAGGCCTTCGCCGCCGGGCCGGTCGTCGTGAGGAGCCGGTTCTGCGGGAAGAGGTCGACCTCGTTGCGGAGACTGCGGGCCGCCTCGACCGAACGGATCAGCTCGTCGACGGTGAGGCCGTCCTCGTCGTCCAGGAAGTCGTCCTCCTCGAACTCCAGGGCGCCGCTCTCGTACTCGCCGGCATCCGCTCTCGCGAGGAACTCCTCGATTTCGGTGCTGCCGGGGGAGAGCGTCAGGGCGTTCGAGAGGTGCTGCTTCATCGGCTCCAGGGCTCCGACGAAGAAGTAGAGCTGCCCGAGGAGCAGGTGCGCCTTCAGGTTCTGCGCGTTGAGCTTCACCACGCGCTGCAGCTGGCGCTCCGACTCGAGACCGTCGTGCGCGATGCGGTCGGCGATGAAACGGGCGAGCCGGATCTCCCCGGTGATCAGGTACGGGTTCTCGTTCAGCGGGAACTTCTCGATGCACTCCCGGCAGATCGTGAGGGCCTCGTCGTGGCCGCCCAGTTCCCGGTGGATCTCCGCGAGCTGGCTGTAGACAGAGGGAGTCGGGTGCTCCCGCATCTCCTTCCGCAGCCTGGCGATCTGCTCCTTGCGCCGGTGCTTCTTCGCGAAGGTGCAGACCTTCTGGAGGCGCTCGGAGGCGGGGAAACGACCCAGGCCGGCTTCCGCGGTACGCTCCGCGTCGTCGAGCCGGCCGAGGGCGATGTAGCGCTCGGCGAGGGCTCCGATGGTCTCCGGGGACGCCTGCTTCCGCGCCGCCTTCCGGAGCCTCCGAAGCTCTCCACCCTGAACCAGTTTCGAGAAGATGCCCACAGCATCGCCTTTCCGGGTCGGGCGGGAGTCCTCCCCGCCGTTTCCCGCTACCCTATCGACACTTGACCGTCACCCAGTTGAGCGATTCCTCCGCTCGGAAACTCTCAGTCCTTGAGGAGGAAGAGCTGCCCCGACTCGGGGATCACGAGCACGCGATCACCCGTCAGGACCGGCGCTACTTCCATCCTCAGTCCCTGCTCGGAGGTCTTATCCAGCTCGTATCTCCAGAGCGTCCTGAACTTGTTCTCTGAAAACTCGGCCCGCAGGATCCGTCCGGAGTCCGAGAGCGCGATCACGCGGTTCCCGGACACGGCCGGCGAGGCGAGCACCGCTCCCCCGACCTCGAGCTTCGCCACCAGGCGGCCCTCCCGGATCGCGTAGACGTGGCCGTCCATCGCGCCGAGGAAGAACAGCCCGCCGCCCCGGACCGGGTCGGAACGGACCTCGGCCGGGACCCGGCAGCTCCAGATCAACTTCCGGGTCGACGGATCGAGGGCGTAGAGCACGCCGTCCGATCCGCAGACGTACAGCCGGCCGTCACCGAGCATCGGCGTCCCGAGTCGCGCCTGCCGGTCGCCCCCCGGCCTCGCCTCCCAGACCGGTGCGCCGGAGAGGTCGAAGGCGTACAGGTGGCCCCGGGATGTCGTGACGTAGACCCTCCCGTCGGAGACGACGGGCCGGCTCCGGATCTCGCCCGTCACGGTGCGCTTCCAGAGCAGTTCGCCCGACGGCGCGTCCCAGGCCGTGAGGTGGCCCGACGCGTCCCCGACGAACAGCATCTGCCCCGAGATGGAGAGCGGCGCGTAGACACGTCCGGGCACCGGCTTGGCCCACGCCACCTTGCCGTCCTCCGGGTCGACCTTCAGGAGCTTTCCCTCGACCAGGGCGAGGTACATCTGCCCGTCGTGGATGAGGGGGCTCGCCGCCAACCCGGACAGGCTGGCGTTCCGGCCGTCGTAGACGACCGAGAGCTGCATCTTCGAGACGTCGACGCGGTACACGAGACCGTTCCGCGTCGCGATGTAGATCATGTCTCCGACCCGCGTCGGCTCCGCCTCCACCGCGCCGGAGAGGGCGGTCTCCCAGATCGTCTCCTTGTGGAACTCCCAGGTGATCCGGTCGAGCGAGCAGACCCGGTTCGTCTCCGGCCCGATGCGCTCGTCATCGAGACCGTGGATACGCTGCGTGGCGTCGTTGAAGCCGCGCAGCTTCAGCGTGACCTCCGTCGTCTCCGTCGCGTTCCAGGTGATCCACGCCGGAGTGCGCTTCCCGGTATCCGTTCCGTTCACGAAGATGGCGGCTCCCGCGGGGAGCGTCTCGACCTGAACCGGGAGCGGGACCCGCTCGATGACCTCCAGGAAGGAGTAGTCGCCGATCAGCCGGATGCCCGCAGCCCGGGCGGCGCCGAACTCCTCGTTCTCGACGTGCTGCTCGATCCGGGCGACGCTGGCCTCGATCCGGCGGAAGTTCTCCTCGAAGTCCGCGAGTCGCCGGTCCACGGACTTCCCGATGAGGTAGTCCCGATCCGGCGCGATTTCCCAGGCCGTCCGAAGGATCTCGTCCGCCTTGCGGAACTGGCCCATCTCCTCCAGCTCGCGGGCGCGGCGCTCCATCAGCACGACTCGCTTCTGGGTCTCCTCGCGGGCCCACTCCAGGGAGCCGTCGAACTCCCGAAGGAAGTGCCGGAGGTCGTCCTGGCGCTCGTGGGCGTGTTTGTTCGCCGTGGTGAACTTGTACCGCGAGCCGACCTCGGCGAGCGAGTCGATCGCCGCCTGGATCTCCCGCTGGTAGCCGTCCCGCAGGTCGGCGACGCGGCGGCACGCCTCGACGAGTTCCGGCGTACCGACCTTGCCCGGCTCCGTGATGCGGCCGCGCAGCTCCTGCAGCTTCGAGAGGGCGGGCTCGACGAGCCGGTTCTGCTGCTCGATGACCTTCGACGCCTCGGACTCCGCCTGCGAGATGTTGGCCCGCGCCTCGATCTCGTAGGTGCCGTACCCGTAGGCCAGCACCGACGCGCCCACGAGCAGGACCACCGTGACGAAGAGGCGCTTCACGCCCTGCTTCTTCTTCTCCTTCTTGAGGATCAGCGCCTGCAGCCGCTGGTGCACGTCCTCGCGCTTGCGGTCGATCACCAGGATCTTGCGGAGGATCTTGATGACCTGGTCGATGTCCTTCTTCTTCGTGAACCAGGCCGCCATCGACTCGTACTCCGCGACGGCCTCCTTCGGCATGCTGTTGGCCAGGTAGATGTTGATGAGCAGGTGGCGGAGGGAGAAGTCCTCCGGCGCCAGCCCGATCACCCGGTGCAGCGTCGTGACCGCGGAGCTGAGTCTCCGCAGCTCCTGGAAGATGGTGGCGAGGGCCTTGCCCCGCTCCACGATCTCGGCGGGGTCGGCCTTGATCTTCCCTTCGTGCTCGACGTAGATCTCGATCAGGCGCTCCGCGGAGCGCAGGTCCGTCGGCAGGAGTTCGCAGATCTTCCGGTACAGGTCGAGCGCCAGCCCGGGCTCGCCGGTCGACACCCGGTGCTCCGCGTTCATGCGGTAGTGGGCGGCGGCGTTCCGGATCTGCTTCATCGACTCGTAGGCTTCGCCCAGGGACTGGTGCGTCTCCGGCGTGTCGGCGCCCAACTCGACCACGCGCTCGAGGAACTTGGCCGCCTCGGGGGCGTCGCCGCGCGAGATGGAGGCTTCCGCCAGGCCGACCAGATCCTCCGGCGAGACCGCCTCGATCGCGCTCTGCTCCAGCAGGAGCGAGAGGATCCGGCAGACCTCGAACCGGTTGACGAACGAGCGGTCGATGATCTCGTCGACGGTGTGCTTGCCGTTGATCGCCGCGAGGACCTTCTCGCAGTAAGCCTCACGGAAGATGTCGTCCGAGAGTTCCATGTTCCGGCCGGAGTAGCGGTAGATCTCGCTCGTGGAGGGGACCACGCGCTGGATCTGCTCCCACTCGTCCACCCGCCGGGCAGCCTCCATGATGAGGCTGTTGACGTTGAAGGTCAGCTGCGTAACGCCGTCGAACGTGTCGAACTCCGGCGGGGGCGCGCCCTCGATGAACTCGAAGCTCGCGTCCTTCCAGACGAAGAGGTTGTAGACCTCCTCCTCGATCTGGATCCGGAGGGCGTCCTCGATGACGTCGCTCGAGACCAGCCCGGACTCCTCGAGGATGGCCCCCAGGAGCTGTCCCGTCTGGCGCTGTTTCTCGAGGGCCCGCTCGAGCTGCTCGCCGTTCACCCGGTCGTACCGGAGAAGGATCTGCCCGAGCGTGTCCTTCTTCGCCTTGCCCCGGGAGAGCATGGAAACGCCCTGCCGGGAGAAGTAGATCGACTTCTTCGAGTCCCCGTCGAAGATGTTCAGAGTGCCTTCCTTCTGATTGATGGAAAGCATCTGAAAGATGTTCGCGAGGTCGACGCTGTTGAGATTTCCTCTAAGCGACATCGCGTGCCTCTTCCCTACCCGCGCCCGGGTCCGTCGGTCCTTCAACCGGTGGTGCCGGAACCGGTCCGGCCTCACGATTCCTTGTGCCGCGCTCCGCCCGGCGACTAGACTCCCGCCGGAAAGAGGCAGGAGAGCGAGCCGGATCACGGCCTTGTCCGTCGGCTGTACTCTCTGCGGTCAGCATGGGTTCATGATGCGTATCGACTTCCCGCCGCGCGTCACTTGAGGAGGAAAGCCCCGCGGGGGACGGCATGCCTGGGATCATGTCTCGGATCAGACACGCCTTTCGGATGATCAGCCTCCTCCCGTTCCTCCTCCTCGCCTCCCGTTACCACCGTCACCGCGGTCGGCGCGACCTCGCCAAGGAGCGTCTGAAGAGGGCGGTGGACCTCGTCCCGGACAGCTTCCAGGCGCACCTCCGCCTCGGGGTGGCGTATCTCGAGGAGCACGACTTCTACCGGGCCAAGCGGGAGTTCCTGATGGCGCGGGAGATCCGCCCCGGGAAGTTCCGCCGGCTCTATCCCCTCATCACGGGCGCCACCGGCGACGTGAACATCAATCTCTTCTACTTCCCGGGCTACACGGACTGCGAGCAGGAGCGCCCGGCCCCGAAGAACTTCCTCCGCGACTTCATTGGAGAGCCGAGGGGTGAACCGAGGGGCGAGGCGAGGGAAGAGCCCGTGCACGCGGAAACCGGCGACTTCGCTTCCTACGGGGAGGTCCGGAAGTTCCGCGAGATGGGCCCCTTCCGCGCCGACGAGCTGACCCGCCTGGACTGGACCGAGCTGGAGCGCCAGTTCCAGGAAGACGCGGAGTCGCTGGAAAACTGACCAAGGGGGAGCGTCGGTCTACTCGAACCCCTCCCCGACGCTTGTCGCCACGCACTTCCAGCCGTCGCTCTCACGGACCCATCGGAACTCCTCGGTCGCGCCCGACGGCGTGCTTGTCTGCACCCGGGCCCGGTCGCCGCGGATCTCGATCCCCGTGACCTCGCGCCCCCGCGTCTCCTCCAGTTGGATCCGGCGCATGTCTGGCATGGCGCGGTCCATCCCCTTGAACATCTCGATGACGTACTGCCGGGGTGTCAGGCCCTGGATCCTCTTGACCGACAGGCCCAACTGCTGGAGCGATGTGTCCGCCACGGCGTGCTCCGGCGTGCCGGGGGCGGCCGCCTGAAAGTCGCGGAGCTGCTTCCCGACGGACTTGCGGGAACCGGAGTCCATGAGGTCGTACATGCGGCCGTAGTCCTTCTCGAGCGCCGCGACCTTGATCGATTCGCATGCCGAGCGGAGTTGCTTCTCCGCATCGGGATCCGTGCCTCCACAGCCGAGGGCCATGCCTCCGAGGATCAGGGCCACGCTCAACATACGGATCCGGGTCGTCATCATGTCGGGATCTCCGTCGCTCACGCGAGGTCTGCTCTCAAAGACTACGCAAATGGTGTCAGGACCGTTTCACCGCGTTTGGTCCCCGCCACAGACTACGCAAATGGTGTCAGGACCGTTTCACCGCGTTTGGTCCCCGCCACGGTCTCGCCGGGTCGTCGGGTAGCGCGGAAGGCGTTGAAACGGTCCTGACACCGTTTGATGCGTTTACGCCATCGTGGCCCGTTGCGTCTTGTACGCCTCCCAGTCGAAGCTCAGCAGGAAGTCCACCGCCGTCTCCACGCCGCGGCGGAACAGGTCGACCTTGTCCTTCCTCTTCATGAAGAAGTTCAGCCAGTTGTGGTCGCCCGTGGGGATGAATGCCACCAGGTTCCGGTAGTCCGGGTTCCGGCGGATGAACTCGTAGTCCAGCGTGTGCCGGGCCGAGTTGAAGACCGCCCCGAGCAGCTGGAGCGGCCGCTTCACCCGGTTCGGTTTCGCTCTCTCGGTGCCCAGCTTGACGCCCAGCGTCGGCGCGGCCGGCACCCCGGGCGCGTGGAAGACGTCGATCGGGAAGTTGGACATGATCCCGCCGTCGACGAAACAGACCTCCCGCGGCAGCTTGCCGTGGTAGCCGGCCTTGTCCGCCCAGCGGGCCCGCGCGCCGGGATCGCGGGGGACGTTCCGGACCTTCAGCGGCTCGAAAAACGCCGGGATCGACATCGAGGCGCGGACCATCCGGGCCGGGTTCACGCCCTTCGGATCCGCGAAGTAGAGGTCGGCCATGTCCGGGAACTCGACGCGCGTCTCGGTCGAGATATCCGCGGCGATGATCGCCAGCTTCGGCGCGGCCTCCTCGACGGACACCGGCGTGCCGTCCCGCCGTTGCAGGTCCGCCGGCAGGTCCCGCATGCGAGCCTCGAGGTCCGCCACGGTGTCGATGCCCGCCTCGGCCAGGACTCCCTTCACCCAGCGGCGGAAGACGTGGCCCGGGTTCAGGCCGAGGTCGTCCCGCAGGTTGTCGATGACCTGCACGGCCTTGAAGCCGAGCTTGACCGGCCCGGCTCCCTCCACGAGGGACTCCACGAAGTCCCGCGCGTCGCCGTCGCCGTCCACGAACGTGAACATGTCGAGGGCGCCGAGGAGGTCCAGCAACTTCCCGCTCTTGGGCTTCGACGGCCGGTCGAGGGCCGCCACCATCGTGGCGTTGATGGCGCCCGCCGAGGTCCCGCCCACCCCGAGGAACCGGATCCCCGCGTGTTCGAGCGCATATGTATAGCCTACGAGCGCGATGCCGAGGACGCCGCCGCCCTCCATCACGAGGTCGACGTACTGATGGTCCTCCCCGTCCACGATGTCGGAGATCGCCCGGTCGTTCCAGCCGGCGTTCAGGCGTTCGATCGCGGCGAGGACGCGCGGGTCTTCGGTGTAGGCGGTGGTGGTCATGTCTCTCTCCCTTGTCTCCGTTACGGGCTCTCCAGATCGACGTTCACGGTGACCCCGTGGCCGATCTCCAGTGTCTTCTCGAAGGTGTCCGGACCCGAAGCGGCCCGCACCCTGAACTTCCCCGGGACGCGGCTCGTGATCGTGGCCGCGCCGGATTCGTCCGTCTTCGTCCGGTGGGCGGCGTGGCGCTTCGAGTGGATCGTCACGACGGCGTCCGGGACCGGGGCGCCGTCCTTCCGGACGCGGACCACGACGGTCCAGGCGAGGTCGAGGGGGCGACCGACCTGGTGCGCCTCGCGTTCGTAGAGCCGGACGACCTCGTCGAACCAGACGCGGCCCCGCATCGAGGAGATTGCCCTCGCCCCGGCGAGGGTGTCGTTCTTCTCCTTCTGCGTGCCGTCCGCCCATCGAACGGCGGCGTCCGGCGCGTTCGCGATGAACGCCTTCGCTTCTTCGGAGAGGATCGTCCCGATCCGGTCGAGGTCCTCCTCCGTCGCCTGCGGCATCGAGTTCGCCCGCTTGATCGCGATCTGGGCGGCGACGATGCGGAAGTAGTCGCGGACCTCGTCCGGCCCCTTCTGCGACCGGAGCTTCCCGATCGCCCGCTCCGCGAACTCCCGGTCCTCCACGTTCCAGATCTCGACCGGGGGCAGCGCGCGGTAGGTCCACACGAGTTCCGATCGAACCGCGTAGAGGGCGCGGTCCCTCGCGTTGCCCCGGAGCTCCGCGGGGTCGACGCGGTTCCAGACCTCCGTCGCGAGGGCGCCCTGGAGGTTCACGGTGAGGAGCATCGCCTGCCGGACGCGCAGGTGGTTCACGAGGACGGCCTGGTCGGGATGCTCGGCGATGAGCCGCTCGATGCGGTCCACCGCTTCCGGCCAGCTCTCATCCTGCGCGTTCCCGGGGCGCTCGATCCACGGTCCGACCATCGCCGCGTTCGATGAGAGGACGATCTGCTCGACTTCCGCCCGCGTTGCGCAGGCCGCCAGCCCGCAGAGCAGCAACGTCGCCAGTGCGGTTCTCATCCGGTCCTCCCCGCGGCGGCCCCGTCGGCCAGTTCCGCGAACAGCTTCTTGAAGTTGGCGTTCTCCGGATCGACGGTCGCCAGCTTCCCGGTGGCCCAGGCCTCGGTCAGGAGCCCGATCGCCGCGGGCAGCGTCGAGACGCCGAGGCGGTGGCCCATCTCCGATTCCGCTCGCACCAGGCCGGCATCCACCACGCGGCCGAGCTCCGTCACCAGGTCGCCGCCGGGATGGTTCGCGAGCGCCGCCGCGCCGGTCCGCGCGAGGACGGCCACGACCTCCGACACGAGGTTCGTCACCGTGATCCCCACGACCATGCCGGCGGGCCGGTCTTTCGCCGTCTCGTCGACGACGGCTGCGACGACTTCGCCGATCCGCATCTCGACGGAGAGCAGCAGCGCCGGGTTCTCGACGAGCGCCTCCGTCGTCGCCCGCAGCAGGTCCCGGCCCTGCACGCCGGAGAGCTTCTTCTCACTGACCAGGTCCGACACGCGCCCGGCGAGGTCCGCGACCAGGTCCGGGTAGTCGAAGCGGACCACGTCGGGGTTCGCCGCCACTCCCGCGAGCGCCCCGCCCACCGCCGCCGCGGCCAGCTCCCGCGCGTTGTAGGCCGGGGCCGCCGCGAGTTTCTCCAGGACGCCGCCCACGAGGGCCCCGGGCAGCTCGCCGTCGCCGACGATCAGGTCCGGATGGTCGGCGAAGGTCGCGAAGGCGTCCCGGAACAGCTCCTGCGCGCCCTCGCTCGAGAAGACGGCCCGGATCCCCTCGTCCGCCACGGTGCCGGACACCGACTCGATGATCTTCGCCAGCCAGCGCTTGTTGGGGCCGAGGCGGGCCTCCACCTCGTCGGGGTTCGCCGCGGCCGCCCGAGCCACGGAGTTCACGATGCCGGTGAGGGCCTCCGTGGACAGCAGCCGGTGGTCCGGGCTCTTCGCCAGGTCGCCGGCGACCTGGACCAGGATGGCCCCGAGGAGTTTTTCGTCTCCGAGCAGCGCGGTGGCGTTCACCTCCACCGCCCCGAGACCGGCCCGGAGGAGGTCGCCCCAGTGGTCCTCGAAGAAGCCGCGGAAGTCCTCCTTCGCCTTCACGACGGTCGCCACCTTGCGCAGGAACGTCGCCGCGACGATCCGGAAGTTGTCCGCCTCCCCGTTGTCGATCCGCCCCGCGGCGGCCTCCGCGAGCGAGGAGACGAGCAGCGGAGTGCCGCGACCGCGGAACAGGCCCAGCAGGAAGTCCGCCTGCCGCGCCTTCGGGAGGGCGTCGCGGGCCTGGACGAGCCCGTCGAGCCCGGCCTCGACCCATGCATGGCCCGCGCCGAGTGATTCCCTCGCGTCGAGCACGCCGTTGAGCGTCGCACCCAGCGCCGCGCGGAGCAGCGCCCGGGTCGTCTCCGTCTCCTGGGCGTCGGCTTCGCCGAATCGCGTGAGCACCCCGGAGACGATCGCCTGCAGGCGGGGGTCGCGGACGAAGAGGCCGGCGTTCTCCCCTCCGAACTCGGCCACCACGTCGACTACGGTCAGGGCGATGCGCCAGGTGTAGTCCCGGCTCCGCCGGTCCCGGCCCGCGCCCACGTAGAACGCGGAGACGAGGCGGTCCGGATCGTCCGCCCAGTCCGGCCGGGCCTTCCGCACGGCGTCGAGGAACGCCTGGTTCAGATCCAGTTCGCAGTCGACGAGCAGCTTCGGGGCGTAGACGCGGACGAACTCGAGGAGCTTCGGCCGGTCACTCGCGGCGATGGCCGCCAGAACGGCCGCCCGGTCCGCCGCCAGCGGGTCGGGATCCGCGCCCTGCGTCGACGCGAGGACCTCCCGCAACGCCCCCTTCATCTTCGAGTCGGCGGGGACGAGACCGAGCCGGGGTAGCGGCAGGGCGAGCGGTGCCTCGGCGGCCTCCTTCTCCGCGAGGACGAGGTCCATACGCCGGGTGAGCTTGACGAGACCCTTCGCGACCTGCACGGCCAGCGCCGCGGCCTGGGGGGAGATCATGCGGCCTCCTCTCCGGGGCCCGGCGGTTCGACGAGACTTCCCCTCACTTCACCCCCGGGTCCCTCTCTCCGGAGGAAGTACACTACCGGGTCCCGGAAGGAGCCGCAACCGTCGTGGCTACTCCGCCGCGTCCTCCGCCTCGGCCAGCGCCTCCAGCGCCCACTGCGTGTAATCGTCGAAGGCGGCCGGAGAGTTGAACCGGAAGGAGGCCGTGACGTCGCCGGCGAGGAACGACGATGTCTTTCCGGTGAAACGGGTCTCCGCCGACCGAACGCGGATCTCGCAGATGAACAGCTTCAGGTTCTCGCGGGTGGACGGCTGCATGCGGAGCCCGAGCCAGTCGTGCTTGAAGTCGATGCCGTCCACGCGAAGGCGAATCCCGACCTCGTCCTCGTTCTCCCCCGTGGTGACGAGATCGACCAGGTAGTGCTCCTCGCCGCCGAGGTCCACGAAACCCATCGAGACCAGCTCGATGTCGGCCCAGGGGAGGAACGGCGGCGCCGGCGGGTCGGCCGCCTGGAGGAACAGGCCCTTCGGCATCGGGTCCGCGGTCCGGACCGCGAGGGGCGTGGGAAGTCGGGGCAGCCACGCTTCCGGGACCGCTTTCGCGGGGACGTTCGCGGCGGCGAGGGCGGCGAAGACCTCGTCCAGCTTGATCGCGGGCACGTCCCGGAGGAGCACCCACGGGCTCTGGCGCAGGCCGCGCGTCACTTCGGCCGGCGCGACGCCCACGATCTCCGCGAGGGGGGCGGCGATCTTCGTGACCGGGACGGTGATCTCCCGGCTGAGCAGCACCGTGTAGCTCTCCATGGGGAGGATTCTACACCGAACTGCTGCGGCGGTACGTCCACCGATCCGAGGCGTAGCGCTTCCGCTCGAGATCCCGGGCCGCGGCGAGTTCGGCGTCCGTCATCTCCCCGGGCGCCAGGCGCGCGCCGAGGCCCTCGGCCAACTCTTCCGCCAGGAGATCCGCGAGGGTGTCCACCGTCGTCCCGGCGTCGGCCGCCTCCGGCGTCAGCTCGTTCGGCGAGACCGGGATCGAGCCGTGCATCAGGAACCCGCGCCCGGTCCGGCGCTGGGCGGAGCCGACGAGCTTCCGCGCCCCGGCCACGAGGTCGAATTCGGACGACTTGTAGAAGCACCAGAACTCGTCCGGGACGCCGGTGTCGGAGACGAGAAGATCGTCGCCGCGCACCGTCGAATCCGTGCCGACGCGGTGAAGCGCCCGGCGGATCGCGCCGTGGACGAGGTCATAGGCGCCGACGGCGTCGTCGGGGACGTCGGGCGTGCCGGCGGGGGCGACGAAAGCGTAGGTCAGCTCATCGGCGTGGTAGATCGCGCCGCCGCCGGTGGGGCGCCGCACGACACCGAGACCCCGCCCGCGGAACGCCTCCACCCGCTCGTGCGTCACGGTCTGGAAATAGCCCAGCGAGATCGTCCAGGGCTTCCAGGTGTAGGTCCGCAGCGTCGGCCGGGCGTCGTCCACCCGGATCAGCGCCTCGTCGAGAGCCATGTTCTCCGCCGGCCCGCCCGCTCCCGAGCGGACCCAGCGCCAGTCGTCAGCCATCTTCGCATTCCCTTCAGAGGGTCGAGCGGCCAAGGCTATCATGGCCGCCTTATGGCGCAGAGCGGATCGCAGGCCACGCGGAAGTCCTTCCGCGACAAGGCGGAGGAGCATTACGAAAAGCGCGGCCTCGTCAAGCGCGCCCGGCTCCTCGTCTGGATCGCGGTGCTGACGCTCCTCGGCCGATCGTCCGCTCTCCGGGAGGCGTTTCACTGGGCGCTCCAGCGCCGGGTGACGGCGGACGAGATCCGCGAGGCGATCCTGCAGACCTTCCTCTTCGCCGGCTATCCGCGGGCGATCCACGCGTTCGAGGTCCTCGACGAGGTGCTCGACGAGCGCGGCGTCACGGACGTGCCGCAGACGGACCGGACGCCGCCCCGCGCCGGCTTGCGGGCGTTCTTCCGCCGTCGCGGCCGGGAGCTCTTCCAGGAGATCTACCGCCACGACACCGAGCTCGTCGTGAACCGGATCGGCCGCTTCCAGCCCGAGTTCATGGACTGGATCATCGAGGACGCCTACGGCAAGGTCCTCTCGCGGCCGTACCTGGACCTGAAGACGCGCGAGATTCTGTCCGTGGCGCTCCTCACGGCGCTCAAGCTGCCCCGGCAGTTGACGCCGCACATGCGGGGCGCTCTCCGCGCCGGGGCGAAGCCGCGGGAACTCCGATGCGCGATCCTGCAGCTCGATTTCCTTCTCGCGAAGGACAGCATCGAAAAGGCCCTCGTGCGCCTCGAGCGCGCGGAGACCACGCTCTGAACGCCTGACCGAGGGAGGCTGGCCCATGTTCCGAACTGTTCTCGTCGCGAACCGCGGGGAGATCGCCCACCGGATCCTGAGGGCGCTCCAGGCCCTCGACATCCGGTCCGTGGCGGTCTGTTCCGAGGCCGACCGCGACTCGCCCCACCTCGAGCTGGCCGACGACGTCGTCGTCATCGGCGGCCCGCGGAGCGGCGAAAGCTACCTGAACATGGAGGCGATCCTCGCCGCGGCGGAGCAGATGGACTGCCAGGCCGTCCACCCGGGGTTCGGCTTCCTCGCCGAGAACGCGCGCTTCGCCGCGATGTGCGAGCAGGCGCGGCTGACGTTCATCGGGCCCTCGGCAGCGGCGATCCGGACGATGGGGGACAAGGCCGTCGCGCGCGACACGATGCGCGCCGCCGGCCTGCCGCCGATCCCCGGCGCGGGTGAGATCCCCCGCACCGCGGCGGACGCGCGGCGCCTCGCCGACGAGATCGGCTACCCCGTGTTGCTCAAGGCATCCGCCGGCGGCGGCGGGCGCGGGATGCGGATCGTCGAGGAAGCCGGCGACGTCGAGGAGGCGTTCACCCAGGCGTCGCTCGAGAGCGAGAAGGCGTTCGGCAACCGCGA
>JBDLIY010000035.1:0-15673 GCA_039714635.1 Planctomycetota bacterium | reverse complement strand
AACGCGGGCATCACCCGCGACCAGCTCCTGCCGCGCATGAAGCCGGAGGAGTTCGATGCGGTGCTGAAGGTCAACCTGTACGGCACCTTCCACCTCACGCAGGCGGCGGCGCGGCCCATGATGAAGGCCCGGGGCGGGCGCATCGTGAACATCGCTTCCGTCATCGGCCTGCACGGCAACGCCGGCCAGGCGAACTACGCGGCCAGCAAGGGCGCGGTGATCGCCTTCACGAAGGCGACGGCGAAGGAGATGGCCCCGCGAGGGGTGACGGTCAACGCCGTGGCTCCGGGGTTCATCCGGACCGCCATGACGGACCAGCTTCCGGAGAAGGTGAAGGAGCAGATGATGTCCGTGATCCCGCTCTCCCGTTTCGGGGAGGCGGACGATGTCCTGGGCACGGTACTCTTCCTCGCGTCCGATCTCGCCGCGTACGTCACGGGACAGGTCGTCGTCGTCGACGGAGGGATGTTCATCTGATCGGTTGTGTCCGCCCGACTTCCGGGAGTCCGGGGCGGGCATGCGTTGATTGACACCGGGTGGGGCGTCGGGTAAAACCCGAGCCCCGAAGAAGAGGGGCCATTCGGACCCCGCTTCCACAACGATTTAAGGGAGGCTTTACGTGTCTTCGATTCGCGATCGCGTCATTGACATCGTGTGCGAGCAGATGGGTGCCAACCGGGAGAAGGTGACGGAGGAGACCTCCTTCATCAACGACCTCGGCGCCGACTCTCTCGACACCGTGGAGCTCGTCATGGAGTTCGAGGATGAGTTCGACCTGAACATCCCCGACGAGGACGCGGAAAAGATCCAGAGCGTGGGCGACGCCGTGAAGTACATCGAGGAACACGCCTAGGCGTTCTTCCGTCACCCCGAAACCAGCGACAGCAAGATGGCCAAGAGACGAGTCGTCATCACCGGGCTCGGCACGGTGAATGCCTGCGGGCTCACCGCGCCCACGTCCTGGGAAAAGATCCGCTCCGGACAGAGCGGGATCAGCCGGTGCACGCGCTTCGACATGGAGGAGTACCCCTCCAAGGTCGTCGGCGAACTGAGGGACTTCGACCCCACGGTCGCGGTCGAGAAGCACGAGGTGAAGCGGTTCGACCCCTTCATTCTCTACGCTCTCGTCGCCGCGAAGGAAGCGGTCGCGGACTGCGGCGTGGACCTCGAATCGATCGACCACGATCGGGCGGGTTCCATCGTCGGCTCCGGGATCGGCGGACTGCTCACGATCGAGGAGCAGTACCAGGTCCTTCAGAAGCGCGGACCGCGCCGGATCTCCCCGTACTTCGTGCCGAAGATCATGATGAACGCGGCCGCGGGGCAGATTTCCATCCAGTACGGGCTTCGCGGCGCGAACTTCGCGACTGCGTCCGCCTGCGCCACGGGGACCCACGCCCTGGGCCTGGCGTTCCGACAGATCCGCGAGGGCGACATCGACCTCGCCGTGACCGGCGGGACCGAGGCCGTCATCACTCCGCTCTGCATGGCGGGGTTCTGCTCCCTGAAGGCGCTGTCGACGGTCCACAACGACGAGCCGGAGCTGGCCTCCCGTCCGTTCGACAAGGGCCGGGACGGTTTCGTGCTGGGTGAGGGCGCGGGCATCCTCGTCTTCGAGGAGCTCGAGCACGCCCGGGCCCGCGGCGCCGAGATCTACGCCGAGGTCAAGGGCTTCGGCCAGACCGCGGACGCCTACAACATCGTTCAGCCCGCCCCGGGAGGGCGCGGCGCCGCGCGGGCGATGCAGCTGGCGATGGAGGACGGCGGCGTCGACCCGACCACCGTCGACTACATCAACGCGCACGGGACCTCGACGCCGTTCAACGACAAGACCGAAACGGCCGCCATCCGCGAGGCGTTCGGCGAGCATGCCGACAAGCTCGCGGTCTCCTCGACGAAGTCCATGATCGGCCACCTCCTCGGCGCCTCCGGCGCGGCGGAACTCATCATGGCCGCGTACTCCGTCAAGCAGGGCGTCATCCACCCGACGATCAACCAGGAGGAGTCGGACCCGGAGTGCGACCTCGACTACGTCCCCAACGAGGCCAGGCAGGCGACCCTTCGCAACGTCGTCTCCAACTCCCTCGGGTTCGGTGGTCACAACGCATCCCTCGTCATCGGCCAAGTCGACGAGTGAACGACCGGCCTCTCGATGACGCCGCCCTGATCCGGGCCTTTCAGGAGGCCGGACAGGGCGGCGTTTTTCGTTTCCGGGACCGGCTGAACAAGGCGGAGTTCCGGGCGCTCGTCGCGGAGGCCCGGACGGTCGACCTCGACCTCGTGGCGCGCCTGACGCGCGAGGCCACCGCCGGGGAAGGCCCCGCACCCGATCTCGCGCCCCTCGATCCCGTGGGACCGGACTCCCCCGACTTCGGAGCTGCCGTCGCCGCCGGCCGCGATCTCCTCGCCGCCGGCCGGGTCGCCTTCTACACCGTCGCCGGCGGGCAGGGATCGCGCCTCGGAAGCCTCATCCCCAAGGGCTGCTTCCCGGTCGGCCCCGCGACGGGGCGGACGCTGTTCTCCTGGCACGCAGGCAAGGTTCTCGCGGCCTCCCGGCGCTACGGGTGCGACATCCCGTGGGTGCTGATGGTCTCCTCGGCGAACCACGACGACACGCGGGCGCACTTCGAGGAGAACGACTGGTTCGGGTTGGAGGGTCGCACTCGCTTCGTCGAGCAGGACATGCTTCCGGCCACGGACGAGACGGGGAAGATCCTGCTGGCGAACCCCGGCCGAATTGCTCTCGCGCCCAACGGCCACGGCGGCTCGATCGCCGCGCTGTGGCGCGGTCAAACGGCCGACTGGCTGCGGGACCGCGGCGTCACGACGCTCTCCTACTTCCAGGTGGACAACCCGCTGATCAACGCGGCGGACCCGGCGTTCCTGGGCTACCACGCGATGCGGGACGCGGACGTCTCGGCGAAGGTCGTGAGGAAGAGCCATCCGGGCGAGAAGGCCGGCGTCGTGGCGCTCGTGAACGGCCGGCCCGGGGTCGTCGAGTACACGGAGATCTCCGAAGAGCAGGCGGCGGCGACCGACGAGCACGGCGAACTGCGCTACGGCCTCGCGAACATCGCCGCGCACGCCTTCGACCTGGACTTCATCGAGAAGATCCACGACCGCGGCCTCCCGTTCCACCTCGCGAACAAGAAGAGCGCCACCGTCGACGACGACGGGAACCCCGTTCGCGTGATGGGGCACAAGTTCGAGACCTTCGTCTTCGATTCCATTCCGATGGCCGACCGGTTCGTCGCCTTCCTCACGGACCGGGAGCAGGACTTCGCTCCTTTGAAGAACGCGGAGGGCGACGACTCCCCGGAGACGGTCCGGCGGGCCCTCTTCGACCGCGCGCGCTCCTGGTACGAGCGCGCCGGCTTTCCTGTGCCCGAGAGCGAAGAGGAACTCGAGGTCGGCCCGGAGCGCGGCTACGACTTCGAGACGTTTTCCGAGTGGAACCAGCGGTAGAGTCAAAGCCCCTCGTCGCCGTCATCCTCGGCGGCACGTCTCCCGAAAGGGACATCTCCCTCGCCACCGGGGAATCCGTCCTGGAGCACTTCCCCCGAGATCGGTACGAACCCCGCCGAGTGGAGATCCGGGCCGACGGCTCCTGGGAGGTGGAGGGTCGCGATCCCGCGGGCCCCGCCGCGGCGGGGGAGTGGCTGAGAGGGATCGACCTGGTCTTCCCGGCTCTCCACGGCCGCGGCGGTGAGGACGGAGTCCTGCAGGGCTTCCTCGAGACGCTCGGCGTGCCCTACGTCGGCTCCGGCGTCTCCGCCTCCGCCATCGCGATGGACAAGGCCCGGACGCGGGAGGTCCTTTCGGCGCAGGGTTTCCTGTTGCCGGCGGCGCTCGAACTGCGAGGCCGCGACGCGATCCCCCAGGTCGACCTCCCGATCGTGGTGAAGGACCCGACCGGGGGATCGTCTCTCGATCTCGCCGTGGTGAAGGACCGGGAGGCGCTCCTCGCCGTGGTCGAACGGCTTCTCGACCGACCGGGCGGCCGCGTGCTCATCGAGGAGTACGTGGCCGGGGTGGAACTCACCTGCGCCGTGATCGGCAACGCCTCCGTCGGGGGCGATCTCCGGGCGTTCCCGCCCGTCCTGATCCGCCCGAAGTCCGCGGAGTGGTTCGACTACGAGACGAAGTACGACCCCGACGCCGTGGACGAGATCTGCCCCGCGCCGGTGGCGGACGAGGTCTCCGAGCGGGTGACGACGCTCGCCCTCACCGCGCACCGCACGCTCGGGTGCGACGGCATCACGCGGACCGACTTCATCGTGCCGGACGACGGGGAGCCGCGCTTCCTGGAGATCAACACGCTGCCCGGCCTGACGGCGGCGTCGATCTCGCCGAAGGCGGCGGCGGCGGCGGGGATCGGGTTCACGGAGCTGATCGCGATGCTGCTGGACGGGGCGCGCGAAAAGGCCGGTCAGAGCGCCCGGCCGTAGTAGCCCACCCAGAACCGGACGATGTAGACCGCGAAGTAGCCGAGGATCGCCAGGTAGATCACCAGGGGGACGATCTTCGCCATCCGGCGAATCGCCGTCTCGGCCTCGTGCTCGTAGAAGTCCGCCACCTTCATGAGCGTCACGCCGAGGCTGCCCGAATGCTCCCCGGTGGCGATCATGTTCTTCACCATCGGCGGGATGTGGCGAGCGCCCTGTATCGCCTCGGCGAAGCTCTCGCCGTGCTGCAGGCCCTGCGTGGCCTCCGAGATCGCGTTCCGGATCGCCCCGTTTTCCGCGGCCTCCAGGGACACGTTCACGGCCTGGCCGAGCGGGACCCCCGACTCGTAGAGAGACGCCACCGATCGCGAGAAACGCGCGAGGGCCGTCTTCTTCGCGACTCCGCCGAAGACGAAGAGGCTGAGGATCAGCTCGGAATAGAAGTTCGTCTGGCGCAGCACCAGGTGGGCCACGAACAGCGAGAACAGCAGCAGGTAGAGCGGGATGAGTCCCTTCAGAAAGACCGCCGTCAGGAACGCTCCCGTGCTCCCGTCCGTTCCGAACAGCAGCGGCAGGTGCATGAGGACCAGCCCGAGGTGCAGGAGGATGATCGGGTAGATCAATGCCGTGATCACCTGCGAGCGGATCCGCCGGAACGACTCGAAGACCTTCGAGACCAGCCGCAGGTTGTCGTCCATCCGGCCCGACTGCTCGCCGGCCTTCGTCATCGCCACCGCGAAGCGCCCATACGCGTAGTCGCGCTTCGCGAAGGCCCCGGACAGCGGCCGGCCCGCCTGCACCTGCTCCGCCGCCTCGCCGAAGTACTTCGCCGCGCGACCGCGGTGCTGGCCGGCGAGGGTGTGCAGGCTCTCGCGGATCGTCACGCCCGAGCCGAGCATCGTTTGCAGCTGGAAGAAGAACTGCTCCAGGGTCTTCGCCGGCAGCCCCAGGAACAGCCGCTTCAGCACGCGCATCACGAGGCCGGGAGCCTGTCGGGATTCCGCCTTCAAGCGCTGCACCAGGTGGCTGGCGTCATACTCATGCACGCACTCCTTATCGGACGATCCTTTCGCGGACTCAATCCCGGGCCCCCGCTCGCCCGATACTACCATCGTGAGCCTATCCGAAATCTGGTCCCGCCTGACGCCCGGTCATCTCACCGCCGCCGCCCTGACCGATGACGGCGCGGTGCTGGGAGACGACCGGGGTCTCGTTCTCTTCGTGAACGCCGAAGGGGAGGTGA
Organism: Planctomycetota bacterium; assembly: GCA_039714635.1. Taxonomy (GTDB): domain Bacteria; phylum Planctomycetota; class JAJSAM01; order JAJSAM01; family JAJSAM01; genus JBDLIY01. Next base: position 9,985 of record JBDLIY010000035.1, on the reverse strand, counting down.
CCGCGGAGCGCCCGCTGGCCGCCCCGATTCACGACCTCGCGGCGAGCGGCGACTTCGTCGCGGTGGTGTGCGGCGAGGGGGACGTCGTGCTCCTCGAGAAGAACCGCATGAAGTTCCGGTTCCCCTCGAGGGACCGGCCGACCATGGTGGCTCTCGGGCCGCAGGCCGACTATCTCGCCGCGGCGGCGCCGAACGGCCGGGGCGTCTTCCTGAACCGCTACGGGCGCGAGATGAGCCCGCTCTCCATCGAGGGCGGCGTGCGCTCGCTGGCGATCGTTCCCCGGGACGGGCGCATCGTGGTCGTCAGCCGCGACGGTCTGGTCACCGCCTTCGCCGCGTGGGGGAAGCCGCAGTGGCACGTGGACCTGCGCCGGGCGGCCGGCCGGATCGCCACGGACGCCAACGGCAATCTCGTCCTCGTCCCGGTCATGTCGTTCGGGGTCGAGGCGCTCACCGGCGGCGGCGCGTCCCTCGGCGCCTACGACGTGGGGGAGCCCGTCGAGTCCGTGTCCTGCTCCGGAGACGGCGAGACGATCCTCCTCGCCACGTCCTCCCGGCGGCTCGTGCTCATGCGGCGCGACGCGACCGTCGTCTCCTCGGACGTTTTCCCGTCTCCGGTCGAGGGCCTCGAGATGTCGGCGGACGGTCGACGCGCCCTCGTCCGGACGGGCTCCGGGTACGCCCACCTCCTCGCGCTCTCCACCCGCGGCGAGGGCCCGATGCTCGAGCTCGGCGATGAGGCCCCGGCGACCCGGCCCTGGTACCGGCTGAAGAAGACCGTCTTCTCGCCGTACTCACTGGCGTTCCGGCCTCACCTCGCCTTCGCCCCCGACGCCTCCTTCGTCGCGGTCGGCGGCGACCAGCGGAAGGTCCAGACCCTCGACCTCGACGGCAACGTCACCGCGACGCGGCGCTACGGGGGGACGCTCCTCGACCTGCGCGTCACGGAAGATGGCGATGTCCGTGTCTTCGCCACGCAGTCCGTATTCCGGTTCCGGCCCGACGAGGACGGTTCCGTGCCGGAGTGGGTGGGCCTGTCCGACCTGACGAACGTCCGGGTCCGCGACGACGCGAGCGCGCTCGGCCTGACGGACGACGGCTTTCTCATCGGCTTCACGGCGGACCGCGGGAACGGCCAGCGGCTCTTCCCCTTCCCCGAACCGGACGCGTCGAGCTTCCTGTCCGCCGACGACGCCGTGCTCACGGCGGCGAAGTCCGGGCACGTCCGCGTGATCGACCTCTCCGGCACGGTGCGGGGCGAGTCCGGGCCGTGGTCCGTCCAGCCGCTGCTCCTCGCCGCCCGCGATGGAATCGGCTTCCTCTTCGCCGCGAAGAAGCTCGTGATCCTGATGGGCGCCGACGGCGAGGAGCGCTGGCGCCACCATCTCCCGGCGCCGGCCCGTTCCGGCATGGCGCTGCCGGGCACGTTCTTCGTGACCGACGAGGCCGGCATGGCGCACGTCGTCACGCCGTCCGGCGTGATCCGCCCCGCGTTCCACACCGGCGCGTCGGAGGTCGTCGCGTTCGCCGACGCGGGCCAGGGGCCGGGCTTCCTGCTCGCGGAGGACCGCATGCTCACCCGCGTCCGGCCCAACGGGGAGACGGCCTTCCGGTTCCGCACCCCCGACGAGATCTCGTTCGTCCGTCCCTCCGCGGACGGGCGCTACGCCGGAGTCTTCGCCGGAACCGACCTCTACGTATTCCCGCTTGTCGATGACGCGCGGGAAGACGAAGATGCGGCCGGAACGCACCGGTACCTGGAGATCCCGGATGGATGAGCTGCTCGACGAGCTGGCGATCCTCACGCGGGCGCGCTATCCGATCCTCTACCTCGTCTCCTGGGAGGAGGCCCGGATCGAGCGCGCCCTCAAGAAGCTCGGCGCCCGCCTGAACAAGCAGGTCTACTTCTGGCGGAGCTCCCGGGGCTTCGAAGGCCGCACCGAGGGAAGCGACCCGGCCGCCGCGCTCGGCCACGTCATCCGCACCAGCGAACGCGCGCTCTTCGTCCTCTACGACTTCCACCCGTACCTGGACGACCCGGTCGTCGTCCGCCTCCTCCGCGACGCCGCCCAGGCGCTGAAGACCAGCTACAAGACGCTCCTGCTCGTCTCGCCCGTCCTGCGCATCCCGCCGGAGCTGGAGAAGGAAGTCACCGTGGTGGACGTGCCGCTTCCGGGGGAGGACGAGCTCGCGCGGATCCTCGACGGGATCGTCACACCCCTGAAGCGCCAGAAGCGCATCGAGGTCTCCGAGGAGCCGGACCTCCGGGAGCGCGTCGTCAAGGCCGCGCTCGGGCTGACGGAGTCCGAGGCCGCGAACGTCTACGCGAAGGTGATCGTGGAGGATGGCACCTTCGACCTCGAAGACCTGCCGCGCATCCTCGACGAGAAGCGCCAGATCATCCGGAAGACGGGGCTCCTCGAGTATTGCCAGATGTCGGAGGACCTCGCCGACGTCGGCGGCATGGACCGGCTGAAGGAGTGGCTGCAGTCCCGGGCCGGCGCGTTTTCCGAGAAGGCGCGCGATTTCGGATTGCCCGTCCCGAAGGGCCTGCTCCTCCTCGGCGTGCAGGGCTGCGGGAAGAGCCTCACGGCGAAGGCGATCGCCTCGCTGTGGAAGCTGCCGCTGCTGCGTCTCGACGTCGGCGCGGTGATGAACGCCTACGTCGGGTCATCCGAGGAGAACATGCGGAAGGCGATCCGCATCGCGGAGTCGCTCTCCCCGGCGATCCTCTGGCTCGACGAGATCGAGAAGGGGTTTTCCGGCACGGGCGGGGGAGGCGACTCCGACTCGGGCACCACGGCCCGCGTCTTCGCCACCTTCCTCACGTGGATGCAGGAGAAGACGAAGCCCGTCTTCGTCATCGCCACCGCGAACGCCATCGACCAGCTGCCGCCCGAGATGCTCCGCAAGGGTCGTTTCGACGAGATCTTCTTCGTCGACCTCCCGAGCGAGGCGGAGCGCGAATCGATCTACGACATCCACCTCCGCCGGCGGGGCCGCGACCCGTCGAACTTCGACTGCGCGGCGCTCGCCGCGGCGTCGGAGGGCATGAGCGGGGCCGAGATCGAAGCGATGGTCATCGAGGGGCTCTGGCGCGCGTTCCCCCGGGAGCGCGACCTGGAGCAGGAGGACGTCGCCCTCGCCGTCCGCGAGACGGTGCCGCTCTCCCGCACGATGGCGGAATCGATCGACGCGCTCCGTGCCTGGGCGGCCACCCGCGCGCGCCCCGCGTCCTGACCGTCCCGCATGCTATTCTCTGACCGTGGCCGAGCCCGCGATCCTGCACATCGACATGGACGCGTTCTACGCGTCGGTGGAGGTCCTGGACGACCCCGACCTGGCCGGGAAACCGGTCATCGTCGGCGGCCGGCCCAACACGCGCGGCGTCGTCTCCGCCGCGTCCTACGAGGCCCGTGAGTTCGGGGTCCGCTCCGCGATGCCGCTCGTGAGGGCGGCCCGGCTCTGCCCGCGCGGCGTCTATCTCCCCGTCCGCATGGATCGCTACGTCGAGATCTCCGAGAGCATCTTCGACATCTTCCGGGAGTACACGCCCCTCGTGCAGGGCCTGTCCCTCGACGAGGCGTTTCTCGACGTCCGCGGTTCGACGCGGCTCTTCGGCGAGGGGCCCGAGATCGGCGCAGAGATCCGGCGGCGGATCGCGGAAGAGATCGGCCTCCCGTGCTCCGTCGGCGTCGCCCCGGTGAAGTTCGTCGCGAAGATCGCCTCCGACTTCGACAAGCCGAACGGCTTCGTGGTCGTCAAGGAGGGCGAAGTCGGCAAGTTCCTCGACCCGTTGCCGATCGAGCGCCTCTGGGGAGTGGGGGAGGTCACCGCCCAGCGACTCCGCCACTTCGGGATCACCACGGTCGGGCAGATCCGCGAGTCCGGCGCGACGTTCCTCGACGAGAACCTCGGGGAGGCCGGTCGTCACCTCCACCGCCTCTCGAACGGCCGCGACGAGCGGGAGGTCGTGCCGGACTGGCGTCGGAAGTCCGTCGGCCACGAGACGACCTTCTACGAGGACATCGACGACCGGGAGACGCTCCTCGGAGTCCTGCTCGACCTGACGGACGAGGTGGCCCGCCGCGCGAGAAAGGGCGATCACCGCGGGCGCGTCGTCACGATCAAGATCCGGTACGCCCCGTTCGAGACCCACACGTCCCAGACCCGGCTGGACAACGCCACGAACACGTTCGACGAGATCTGGACCGCCGCGCGGGAGCTGTTCGAGAGAAACGTCCGCGTGCCGCCGCGCAAGGTCCGCCTCCTCGGCGTGTCGATCTCCGCCCTCGACGCGTCGCGGTCCCGGCAGCTCGGCCTGTTCGACGGGGAACGGCACGAGCGCGCCGGACGCGTGGAAGCCGCGATGGACGAGATCCTCGACCGGATGGGCAAGGGGATCATCCGTCGCGCGGCCGCACCGCGCCACCGGAAGTCGTCGGGTTTGAATCGGGAGTCCGGACCAGGGCCTGATTCAGGGGGCGACGGGACCGATTTCGGGTAATCTCTCCCGCCCTCGACGGTCGATGAATCGTCAGAGGAAGTGGAGAGACCCCATGCCGCCCAAGCCGCCCAGTCCGAACGATCCGAACGACACCACTCCGTCGAACGAGGGTGAGGTCTACGACGGCCCCGACCGCCGGTCGGGAAGCCGGCGCCAGGTCGAACGTCGGAAGACCGCCGCCGGAGCGAAGGTCGAGGACCGCCGGGCGGCCAGCGAGCGCCGGAAGAGCCCCGGCCGCCGCAAGACCGACCACGACATCTCCGAGCACCGGAAGGTCGAGCGCCGCATCAACGAGTACCCGATGACCGACGAGGAACTCGAGTTCATCAAGGCCGTGAACGAGTACAAGCAGCGCTACAACAAGCCGTTCCCGACCTGGTCCGAGATCCTCCACATCCTCAAGTCGATCGGTTACGAGAAGAAGGGACGCTGAGGGCCCCTCCCGAGGGCAGCTCCGGCGCCTGATCCTCCCCGCTCCAAAGGCGCCCTTCTGTTGGGCCCCCGTGGCCCGCGTGATATCTTGCCTCTTTCCTTGCCTGCAGGAGCCTCCCATGGAGATCTACGTCAACCCTTCGTCCCTCGCCGGGTGCGGCGAGCCGGTCCTCGCCGTCGGTGTCTTCGAAAGCGCCGGCGAGCTTCCCTCGGCCGTCTCCGACCTCGACGAGGCCATCGGGGGGCTGATCTCCCGGGTCCTCTCCGAGGGAGACTTCCTCGGAAAGACGAAAGAGGTGACGGTCCTCTACGCGCCTCCGACCGACGACGGCCCGCAGCGCGTGATCCTCTACGGCCTCGGCAAGCGGGACAAGGTCACGGTGGAGGCCGTCCGCAAAGCGGCGGGGGAAGTGGCCGTCCGGGCGCGCGGCCTCCGGGCCGGCTCCGTGGCCTTCGCCCTGCCGGCGGGGGACGCTCTCCCGGCGGACGAGCAGGCGCGAGCCATCGTCGAGGCGTCGCTCATGGCCCTCTACCAGTACGACCGGTACCGCACGGAAAAGCCCGAGGACGCGGTTCCCGTGGAGAAGCTGACGCTCGTCGTGGAGGGCGATGACGACCTCGGCCCCTCCGTCGCCAACGGCCGGATCGCCGCGGAGTGCTCGAACTTCTGCCGCGATCTCCAGAACACCCACCCCGGCGAGGCGACGCCCGCCTGGATGGCGGAGCAGGCCGAAACCATGGCGGCCGAGGTCGGGCTCGACGTCACCGTCCTCGAAGCCGACGAGATGGCCGAGGCGGGGATGGGCGGCCTGCTGGGCGTCGGCCAGGGCAGCGCGCAGCCGCCGAAGATGGTCATCCTCGAGCACAACGCCGGCAAGGGCCTCGACACCGTGTGCCTCGTGGGCAAGGGCGTCACGTTCGACACCGGCGGCATCTCGCTGAAGCCCGGCCTCAACATGCACGAGATGAAGTTCGACAAGTCCGGCGCCTGCGCGGTCATCGCCGCGATGCGCGGCGCGGCGCTGCTCGATGTCCCGGTGCACGTCGTGGGGATCGCGTGCCTCGTCGAGAACATGCCTTCCTCGAACGCCTACCGCCCCGGGGACGTCCTCACCTGCAGCAACGGCAAGACGATCGAGATCCAGAACACCGACGCCGAGGGCCGCCTGATCCTCGCCGACGGCCTGGTGAAGGCGACGAGCTACGAGCCGAAGGCCATCGTCGACCTGGCGACCCTCACCGGCGCGTGCGTGATCGCCCTCGGAGACCAGTACGCCGCGATCCTCGGCAACGACGACGACCTGGCCGCGAAGCTCATCGAGGCCGGGCAGACCTCCGGCGAACGCCTCTGGCGTCTGCCCCTCGGCCCGGAATACCGTGAGCAGATCAAGTCCGACGTGGCGGACATGAAGAACATCGGCGGGCGCGCGGCCGGCACGATCACCGCGGCGTGTCTCCTCGAGGAGTTCGTCGGGGACTGCAAGTGGGCGCACCTCGACATCGCCGGCAAGGCGTCGCGCGACTCGGACCGCGACTACCTGCGGAAGGGCGGCACCGGGTTCGGCACGCGGATCCTGATGGAGTTCCTTTCGAACTACGAGGCATAGGACCTGGTCATATCACCGGGGAGGTTGTGATGAAGGAAGGTTGGGACTACGACGTCGTCATCGTCGGGGCGGGCCCCGGCGGCCTCTGCGCCGGACTCTACACGGGCCGGGCCAGTCTCAAGGTGGTCGCGTTCGACCGGCAGGGCATCGGCGGCCAGATCGCGAACACCGACCGCGTCGAAGACTACCCGGGGTTCGAGCGGATCGGCGGCTACGAACTCGGCGAGAAGATGGCCAACCACGCGAAGAAGTTCGGTCTCGAGATCGACTTCGTCGGCGTGAAGTCCGTCTCCGAGCCCGACGACACGGGAACGATCACGGTGTCCCTCGAGGACGAGCGCGAGGTGAAGTGCGGCGCGGTGATCGTCTCGACCGGGGGCACGGCGAAGAAGCTGGGCGTCCCCGGCGAGGGGAAGCTCACCAACCTGGGCGTCTCCTATTGCGCTCTGTGCGACGGCGCCTTCTTCCGCGACCAGGTGATCGGCGTCGTGGGCGGGGGCGACCAGGCGGTCGAGGAGGCGGTGTTCCTCACGAAGTTCGGTTCCGAGGTCCACCTGTTCCACCGCCGCGACGAACTGCGCGCGGCGAAGGTCGCCCGTGAGCACGCCTTCGCGAACGAGAAGCTGACGATCCACTGGAACACGGTCGTCACCCAGGTCATCGGCAAGGAGCGAGTCGAGGCGGTCGGCCTGAAGAACGTGAAGACCGGGGAGGAGACCACGCTCGAGCTGGGCGCCCTGTTCCCCCTGATCGGGTTCAAGCCGAACAACTCCATCCTGCCGGAATCCGTGAAGCTCGCCGACGGCGGCTACGTCCTCACGGACACCTGGATGCGCACCAGCGTGCCCGGCATCTACGCGGTCGGCGACGTCCGCGAGCAACTCTGCCGCCAGGTGACGAACGCGGTGGGGGACGGGACCACGGCCTCCGTCGCCGCCGAAAAGTACCTGGAGGGCATGGAGCACTGAATCAGCGAAAGAGACTCCTGCGTCTCGTCGAGGCCTTCAAGGGTCGGCGCTCGCTCCTCGTCCAGACCCACAACAACCCGGACCCGGACGCCATCGCGACGGCGTACGCGCTGGTGTACCTCTTCGAGCGCTACACCGGGTGCACGGGCCGGATCTGCTTCGGCGGCGTGGTGGGGCGCTCGGAGAACCGGGCGATGCTCCGCCAGCTGAACATCCAGGTCATTCCCAGCGAGCGGACGGACTACCGCGCCTGGGACCTGATCGCCCTCGTCGATTCCCAGCCGGGCTTCCGCTACAACCCGATGCCCGAGGAAATCGTCCCGCAGATCGTGATCGACCATCACCCGCCCCGCGACGACTCGATCCCCGACGAGGTCGAGGTCGCCATCCTCCTCGAGGAATACGGAGCGACGGCGTCGATCATGGCCGACCTCATCGCGGCCAACCGCATCCCGGTGACGGAGACCGTCGCGACGGCCCTCGCGTACGGCATCAAGGCCGACACCCAGGACCTCGGCCGCGAGACGAGCGAGGGCGACATCCGCGCCTACACCTACATCTTCGCCCTCGCGAACAAGCGCGTCATCTCCCGCATCGAAGCCGCCCGCGTCCCCCGGAACTACTTCCAGGAGTTCGGAAAGGCCATCGAGAACGCGGTCATCTACGACATCGCCGTCCTCAGCGACCTCGGCGACATCGAAGTCGCGGACATGGCCGCGGAGATGGCCGACTTCCTCATGCGCCTCCAGGGCATCCGCTGGTCCTTCGTCATGGGGCGCCGCGGCGACGTCCTCCACCTCTCCCTGCGCGCCTCCGACGAAAAGCTGAACTCGGGCGAGGCGATCTCCGCCGCGGTCGGAACACACGGCTCCTGCGGCGGCCACGCGGCCATGGCGGGCGGCCAGATTCCGGTGGCCGGGAAGTCGGACGAGGAGATCGAGGCGATCCGCGAGGACGTCTTCGCGTCGTTCCTCGGCGCCATCAAGGTCAAGCGCTCCCTGCGCAAACCCCTGGTCGGCGAGGACGAGGAAGAGGAAAACGAGAAGAACGAGAAGCTTCCGACGCGAAACTCCCAGGGCTCCTGACGTTTATAATGGCGGAGAAGGAGCCGCCATGAGACCCGTACGCCTGCGCCCGGCGCTGCTGATCACGCTCTTCGTCCTCGTCGCCGCCGTCCCCGGACTGGCCGCCAAGGGCAAGCCGATCGCCGCCGATCATCCGTTCGTGAAGTTCCTCGCGAGGACCGCCGTCCAGCGCGGCCGGGAACACCGGGCCCTCCTGGTCTACCCGATCGCCCGCGAGGAGGCCGATCCGAAGGACGTCACCCGCTTCGCGACCGCGACCGAAGCCCACCAGAAGAAGCGCCTCTCGGTGGGGGAGCCGGAGAAGAAGCCCGGCCGCGGGCCGATCGACCTCTTCAACTGGTCCACGGAGCCGATCCTGATCCTCTCCGGCGAAGTCTTCACGGGTGGCCATCGCGACCGCTTCCTCTCCCGTGACGTCCTGATCGCCCCGGGTTCCCGCGTCAAGGCCCCCGCCTACGTCGCGGACAAGAAACCCCGCAAGAAGGACGAGGCCGAGAAGAGCCTGAAACCCGTCAACGTCCTCGCCCCGGACCTCCTTCGACTCATCGCCCTCATCGAGGGCCCCGCCGCCCGCGCCCGCGAGGTCCTTTCCGACCAGTTCGTCATGGCCGGCGACAACAACCCGCGCCAGCCCCTCTCCGAGCTCTACCGGGCGAAGCTCCTCGGTCCCCGCAGCCTCGAGTACCGGACCGTCTACGGCGCCATTCCGGACGAAGCCGCGAAGAAGACCATCGGTTTCGCGGCCCTGGTGGGGGACCGACTCGTCGGCATCGAGCTCTTCGGAACGAACGCCGAGTTCCGCGCCCACTGGCCGAAGATCCTCGACACCCTCGCCTTCGAAGCCGCCCTTTACGAAGCCGCCTATGGTCTCCTCGGCCAGCCCTTCCCGCCCGGCCGCGACCCCGACCGCCATCTCGTGCCGATGAAGGAGCGCATGAAGAAGCTCTACGCGGCCACGGTCACCCCGGAGAAGGCGATCGGCCTCGGCACGGAGCTCCTGTTGTCCCGCGACGACCTCGTCGGCCGTCTTCTCCTTCACGAGAAGAAGCTCGTCCACGCCACCGTGTTGCTCGACAGCGTGACGGCCACGGCCCCCGATCTCCCGCCGCCGCCGCCCCCGGCTGGCGGCGAGGTTTCGCCCGGAGAACTCGAGAGGCGCGCCGAGCGTTCCCGCCTGACGGAGTACGAGAGGCGTTTGTTGGAGAGGATGCGGAAGCGAAGGGCGGCGAAGCCGCCGGTGAAGCCGGAGTAGGCCAGAACCAGGTCAGGCAGAGCCCGGCCAGGCTTGACCAGGCCAGGAAAGGCGCCGCGGAGCGGCGCAATCTGCTGGTTCTTCACGCAGCCCGTTCGTAGTTCGAGAGCACGACCACAGGTCGTGCGTCCTGG
>JBDLIY010000034.1:0-15904 GCA_039714635.1 Planctomycetota bacterium | reverse complement strand
CCGTCGAAACCCCGCGGGACTCTCACCGGCATCGTGTCTGCGCCGGCGACGGAAAGCCCCGTCGTGATCGCCCGGCCCGAACCGCCAGAATCGTTTACCCACGCGGGAAACCGGGCCCGGTTCGTTTTCCCACGGAGCCAGGCCTACAGGTGAAACACCTGCTCCTGTCCGCCGTGCTTCACGCCACCACGGCCCGGCGATCAACCTGAGCCTTCGTGCCCGACCTTCTCACCAGGCTGCACGGTCTCCGCCGGCCCTCGATGGCCATTCGCTGGCCTCTGAGCCGTGGAGCGGCGAGGGAACGAGCGTCCCGTGGACGCTCGTGTTCGGCCAGCGCGGTGTTGATCCTCGTCGGTGACCCTACGAGGTCGCCTCCTCGCTGGCCGATGGCTCGCCGGAAACACAGACTGTGCGACGAGAGAAGTGAACTCTCGCCCTCGCATGCACTGTCGCCTCTGACCCCGGGCGTTCTTCGCACACATCCTGGTGAAAAGGTCGGGGGGAGAGGACACCGCGGTGTCCCCCACCGGGAAACTGCCCGACGGCCCCGACACCGTAACCCTCTACTACGCCACGATTTGAACCTCACGCGCCGTCAACGGCACGCTCTTCGCGTCCCTGGCAACCAGCACCGGCGAACAACGAAAGACGAAAGGAAACGAGCCATGCTGAGACGAACCCTGATGTTCGGAACTCTCGCTCTGCTCCTCGCCGGCTTCACCGCGACGACCGCGGATGCCGGCGAGACGCGAGGCACCAGGAGAGGGGTCGTGGTCGAGGATGAGGACGGGCGGACGGCCCGGCGACCCTTGCCGCGGACGACGCCGATCCGGAAGCCGGAGGCGCGGCCGGGGCTCGCTCCCCGCTCGACGGTCGACCGCGCACGCCGCACGGCGCCCCGCGCGACCACCCTGCGCCCGCACCGCCCGACGTCCCGGGTGGTCGGCGCTCCGCCCCGCGGGCGGGCGTACGGACGCCTTCACCCGCGTCCGCTGCCGCGTCCCGTGGTCCGGCGCCCCGTGGTCCGGCGTCCCGCACTGCGCTGGGTCCCCGGCCACTTCGAGGAACGGGTTCGCCGCGTCTGGATCCCCGGCTACTACCGGACCGAGAGGGTGCCCGCGCGCTACGCGGTCCGGACGGGTCTCCTCGGGATCCGGTACCGGATCCTCATCGAGCGCGAGCGCACGCGAAAGGTCTGGGTGGAGGGCCACGTCCGGATGAAGCGGGAGGACGTCTGGGTGCCGGGCCACTGGGTCCGCGCGCCGACCCCGCGGATCTTCCGTCACGACCATCGCTGAGACACCGATGTCGAGCAAACACGGGGCGTCCTGCGGGGCGCCCCGATCGATTCACGGGCCCCGCGCCGCCCGTGATACCTTGGGCGGGTGTTTCTCGAACAACAGACCTTCTGGATGGAACTGGTGAACGCCCTGCCCGCGTGGCGGGACGAAACCGTCCTCGCGGACTACGTGCCCGAGAAGCACCGGAATTTCACCGACCCGCCGACCTTTTCGGTGAAGAGGGCGTTCAACTACCTCACCAACAACATCGACGTGATCCGCCTGAACCACCACGCGCTGGAGACGGGCGGCCGCCTCGACTACGACATGCTGAACAACGTCCTGAGGGAAGGCGTCCTCCGACTCGTGGACTGGGGCGACGCCGATGCGATGCGGGACCGCCGCCTGGCCCGGACGAACGTGGGCGGGCGACTGGATACGCTCATCGCCGTCTCCCGGAAGGACGGGGTGAACCCGGGGACCGCCTTCATCCAGAGCACGGTGGAGCGGGCCCTGTTCTACTTCGCGCAGTACGTGGACTATCGTTTCGCGGACGCCGCCTACCCGGATGCGTCGCCGGGGAAGTTCCAGATCAAGATCTGCCTGGCCGAGAGCTGTGGGAAGCTCTTCGTCCGGACGCCGGAGACGCTGCTCTACTGCTCGGACGAGTGTGCCCGGGCCGACCGCTGACCTGAGGTGACCATGGCCGTCAAGCCGACCTACGAGAACCCGCTGACGACCCGCTACGCGAGCCGGGCGATGCGCGAGCTCTTCTCGCCGGACGAGCGCTACCGGAGCTGGCGCGAACTCTGGATCGCCCTCGCGAGGGCGGAGAAGCGACTCGGCCTCCCGATCACCGACGGGCAGGTCGAGGCGATGGAGGCGGCCGCCGCGATGCCGATCGACTACGACCGCGTCGCCGCGCTGGAGAAGGAGTTGCGCCACGACGTGATGGCCCACCTCCACGCCTTCGCGGAGCACTGCCCGGACGCGAAGCCGATCCTCCACCTCGGCGCCACGTCCTGCTACGTCACGGACAACTCCGACCTCCTTCTCCTCCGCCGCGGGATGGACCTGATCCTCACCTCTCTCGTCAACGTCGTCGAGGCGCTGGCGGACCTGGCGGAGAAGTGGCGCGACCTCCCCACCATCGGCTACACGCACTTCCAGACCGCCCAGCCGGTGACCGTCGGCAAGCGCGCCTGTCTCTGGTTGCAGGACGCCCTGCTCGACCTCGACCGCCTCGAGTTCGAGATCGGCGCCTTCCGCATCCGGGGCGTGAAGGGCACGACGGGGACGCAGGCGTCCTTCCTCGAACTCTTCGAAGGCGACGAGGGGAAGGTGAAGGAGCTCGACCGGCTCGTCGCGGAGGAGTTGGGCACCGCCGACGTCTTCCCGGTCACGGGGCAGACGTATCCGCGCAAGGTCGACTACGCGATCCTCTCCGTCCTCTCCGGCATCGGTCAGTCCGCGCACAAGTTCGCCAACGACATCCGCCTGCTCATGCACATGGACGAGGTGGAGGAGCCCTTCACGAAGTCCCAGATCGGCTCCTCGGCGATGCCGTACAAGCGCAACCCGATGCGGACGGAGCGAATGACCGCGCTGGCGCGCTTCCTCATCTCGGTCACGGAGAACGCGGCCCAGACCGCGGCGGAGCAGTGGCTGGAGCGCACGCTCGACGACTCGGCCAACCGCCGGATCTCGCTGCCCCAGGCGTTCCTCGCCGCGGACGCGATCCTGACGCTCCAGGCCAACGTCGCGCGGGGGCTCAACGTCCACGAGACCGTCGTGGCGAACAACCTGCGCCGGGAGCTTCCCTTCCTCGCCACCGAGCGGATCCTCATGCTCGGCGTGAAGGCGGGCGGCGACCGGCAGGTGCTCCACGAGCGCATCCGCGTCCACGCCCTCGGCGCGAAGACGGCCCTGCGGGAGGGCGCGGTGGAAAACGATCTCCTCGACCGCCTGCGGGCCGACCCGGCGTTCGCCGCGGTGGCGGACGACCTCGACGGCCTGCTGGATCCGTCCGAGTACGTCGGGCGCGCCCCGGCCCAGGTGGACGAGTTCGTCGACGGGCACGTCCGGCCGCGCCTCGAGGAGTACGCGGACCGGCTCGGGCAGGAAAACGAGGTCCGCGTCTGAAGCGCGGATTGGGACGACACGCGATCCATCCGGTTGGGGTACTCTGTTTCCGTGGCCAACGAACCCATCGACCATCTCGGCAGTCTCATCGGCGCCAGCCGGGCCATGCAGTCGATCTTCGACCGCATCCGGAAGGCCGCCGCCTCCGACGTCACCGTCCTCCTCACCGGGGAGAGCGGCACCGGGAAGGAGCTCGCGGCGCGCGAGATCCATCGGCTGTCGCAGCGCGCGAAGGGGATGTTCGTCCCCGTCAACGCGGGGGCGATCCCCCGTGACCTGACCGCCTCCGAGCTGTTCGGGCACGAGGCCGGCGCCTTCACGGGCGCGGCGGCGCGCCGGATGGGCAAGTTCGAGGTCGCGGACGGCGGCACCCTGTTCCTGGACGAGATCGCGGCGACGGACGGCGCGACGCAGATCGCGCTGCTCCGGGCGCTGGAGGAGCGGGCGATCAGCCGCCTCGGCGGCGACCGGCCGATCCCCGTGGACGTCCGGTTCCTCGCCGCCACGAACGAGAGCCTCACGCGGGCGATCCGCGACGGCCGCTTCCGCGAGGATCTCTATTACCGGCTCGACATTTTCCAGATCCGCCTGCCACCGCTACGCGACCGCGACGATGACGTTCGCCTGCTGGCCGCCGGGTTCCTCGTCGACTGTGCGAAGGAGGCCGGTCGCGAGATGCGGGGCATCTCGGGAGAGGCGATGGCCTGCCTGACGAACTACTCCTGGCCGGGCAACGTCCGCGAACTCCGGAACTGCATCCAGCGGGCGGTCGTGGCGTCCGACGGCGACGAGATCCAGCGCGGCGACCTGCCGAAGCGGCTGCAGAAGGTCTCTCACGTCACGAAGGAGGTCACCTTCAAGCTCCGGCGGCGCCTGGGCGACGTGGAGAAGGCCTACGTCCTCCAGACGCTCTCCGACTGCGGCGGGAACAAGATGGAGGCGTCACGCCTGCTGGGAATCAGCCGGAAGACGCTCTACGAGAAGCTCGCACGATGGAAGCGGGACGAGGAGGAGGAGACGGGCGACGTCTTCTCCCTCGGCGACGAGGAGACGATCCCCATCGAGCAGCCGCGGAGCCTGGAGGACGAGTGAGCGCGCACGCGCTCACGATCGCCGGCTCCGACCCGAGCGGCGGCGCCGGCATCCAGGCCGATCTGAAGACCTTCCACGCGCAGGGAGTCTATGGCATGGCGGTGATCACGTCGCTCACCGCCCAGAACACGCGCGGCGTCACGGGGATCGAGAACGTCTCCCCCGGGTTCGTGCGGGAGCAGCTCGAAACGCTGTTCGACGACTGCCGCGTGGATGCCGCGAAGACGGGCATGCTCGCGAGCCCGGACATCATCGACGCGGTCGCCGACGCCGGCGGCGGGCACCTGGCGGGGAAGCTCGTCGTCGACCCCGTGATGGTCGCCACCTCCGGCGACCGCCTCATCGAGGACGCGGCCGTGGAGCGCCTGCGCGCGAGGCTCTTCCCCCTCGCGTCGGTGATCACGCCGAACCGGGAGGAGACCGAGGTTCTGACGGGGACCGACGTGAGGAACCTCCCGGACGCCCGCCGCGCGGCGGCGATGCTCCGCGACACCGGCGTCGCGGCCGTCCTCGTGAAGGGGATCGAGACGGAAGACGAGGTGACGGATCTGCTCGTTTTCGAGGGCGGGGAGGAGATCCTGGCCGCGCCGCGCCTCGACGTCGGGCCGACGCACGGCTCCGGCTGCACGTTCTCCGCGGCGATCGTGGCGGGGCTCGCCCGCGGGGTCGGGCTCGTCGACGCCGTGACGGCGGCGAAGGACTTCGTGTGGCGCGCGATCCGGGACGCAACCGCCGTCGGCGGCGGGAGCGTCCCCCTCAACCACCACGTGCGGCGGTCGGAGGCATGAGCCGCGGCACCGTGGGCCTGATCGGCGCCGGGGCCGTCGGCCCCGTGATCACAAAGACCCTCGTGGCCGCGGGCTGGACGCCGGGAACCGTGGCGAGCCGGACCCGCGCCTCGGCGGAGTCCGCCGTCGCGTACGCGGGGGGAACGGCCGGCGACGCGAACGCCGACGCCGCCCGGGGGGCCGACCTCCTCGTCATCGCCGTCCCGGACCGCGCGATCGAGACGGTGGCGGCCGAGGTCGCGCCCGCCATCCGGCCCGGGGCCCTGGCGATCCACCTCTCGGGGGCGCACTCCTCGGACATCCTGGCGCCGCTCCGGGTGGCCGGCGCCGACACCGGTTCCCTCCATCCGCTCCAGTCGTTCGCGGACCGGGATGTGGCATACCGGTGCCTGTCAGCATCGTTTCACTTCTTCGAGGGGTCGGACCCGGAGAGGGTGCGGGATGTCGCCGCCGACCTCGGGGGCCGGCCGGTTCCGATCCGGGGGTCGGGGAAGGTCCTCTACCACGCGGGGGCGGCGGCGGCCTGCAATCTCGCGGTGGCGATGGTGGACGTGGGCGTCCACCTCATGGGTGCGGCCGGGATCGAGCAGGACGACGCCCTCGCGGCGTTGCTGCCACTCCTGGCGGGGACCCTGGGAAACCTGGAGACCGTCGGCCTGCCGGCGGCGCTCACCGGTCCCGTGGCCCGCGGTGACGTCGAGACCGTCGCCCGCCACGTCAATGAGATGCGGCGGGCCACGCCGGACCTGGTCGACGCCTACGCGGCGGCCAGCCTCCACGCCGTGGAGATCGCCCTCGCGAAGGGGACGATCGACGAGGAGGCCGCCGAGGGGCTCCGCCGGGCGCTTGCCCTCCCTCGACCGTGAATCGTCAGCGGCCTTCCGACTCGGCCTCGAGCCTGTGGATCGCTTCCTCCAGCGCCTGCCGGGTCTCCGGGTCCTCCTCTTCGCCCAGCCACTCCCGGAGTTCCGGCAGCGCCCCGGCGTCCCGGATCTCGCCGATCCGCGACCGGACGCGCTCCCGCTCGTGCGGCTCCGCGTCCTCGCCGAGTCCCCGGGCGATGACGACGATCGTCCTCGTGGCCCCCGGCCGCTCCAGGTCGAGGTTCACGAGGATCGTCTCCGCCAGGTCGGATCGGACATCGTCCTCCGCTCGCTGCCAGAGGTCCCTCACGCCCTGCTGGGCCTCCGGCCCCGGAAGGCGGAGGAGCAGTTCCGCGGCCTGGGGCACCACCGCCGGAACGTCCTCACGTGAGACGCGGTCGATGAAGCGGCGGTAGCCCGGCCGCGTGAGGTCTCCCCCGCCGAGTCCGGGCATCGACTCCCGGAGCAGTTCGAGGAAGCCGGCCTCCGGCCGTGACGGCCCGTCATTCAGTGATGCGTAGAAGACCCGACGACGCGCCTCCGGCGGCGACCCCGCGAGGACCGCCTCGAGCCGGAGGAGGGCCGCGTCGTCACCCCTCAGGGCGAGCGCGAAAACGGCGGCGCGGAACAGTTCACCGTCCGCCGGGGCGGAGAGCAGTCCCGCGATTCTCTCCACGTCCGTGTCGTCCCCGGCCGCCAGCGCGTAGATCACCGGGATCCGGTCCTCGGCGCGTCCGTCTCCGTCCGCGGCCTTCCGAGCGTGCGCCAGGCCCTCCGTCGTTCCTCCGAGCACGAGGTGCAGGTACAGGAGGGCGCGGTCGGTCGCGGACGTCGAGGTCCCGATCGCGCCGACGATCTCGCGGACCCCTGCGGCAGTGGCCGCAAGCTCGGAGAGTTCCCGGCGCGCCCGTTCCGGATTCTTCTCCCGCTGCCCGAGGAGTCCTGCGACCGCGGCACCCGGGGGCGGCGGAGGAGGTAGCCGATGCTCTTCGTTCCCCGAACCGTCTCCGATTCCGTTCCCGGCGCCGTCTCCCGTGTCCGGGTCGCCGCCCGGTCCGACGGGCCCGTCGACCGGCCGGAGGACAATCCAGCCCGCGGCCAGGACGGCGGCGACGGCGAGAGCGACGAGCGCGATGCGTATCCCTGTCGACATGGACGCCTCTCCAATGAGAAGGGGCCACGGTACCGGGTACCGTGGCCCCACTCAAAATCCGACGACCGGTTCCGGGCTAGTGCACGGACTCCCAGGTCGTGGTTACGCTGTCGATGCTCGGGGTCGCGCCGGAAACCGTGCTTCCCGCCAGTTCGCACTTGAACCGGACGAAGCGGTAACCGTCGGCATCGTTGATGTCGGCGATCTCGATCCAGCCTGTCGCCGTGCTCTCATCGACCAGTCCCGTCATCGGGTTGATGTGGGCGCCTTCGATGTAGAGATTGGCGATCCCCGTGCCGGTCGTCGTCATGGCCAGGACGTCCGGGGCGTGCGTCCCGGTGTCCTGCCACTTCGACACACCGTCCTGGGTCAGGATGAACTTGCCGGAGTCGAACGAGTCGTCATCGCCAAGGTCGATCTGGCCGACGTTCAGGACCTCGGGCAGCGTCTCGGCCCGGAGCACAACGGCTCCCGGTCCACCGTCGCCGCCGTAGGCGTAGATCGTCGTGCCGTAGTCGTAGTAGGACGACGAAGACTTGTAGCTGCTGACGCCGGCCTGGCCGCCCGAAGCGTTGATGGAGCATCCCGCGCCCAGCGAGAAACCGCTCTTGGCCTCGAGGAGGACGTTTCCGCCGCCGCCGCCACCGCCCGGCGACGAGTAAAGCGAGCGGGAGTAGGAGGTGGTCCTGATGTCACCGCCGGTGCCACCGCTGACGTCGATCGATGCCGCGGAGCCCATGGTGAGGGTGCCGCTGGTCTTGATCATCACCGCACCGCCGCCGGCGCCACCGGCTCCCGCGTTGCCGTAGGAGTAGTAGCGTCCGCTGTAGGTGCCCGTCACCGAACCGCTGCTGTTCAGGTACTCGAAGTAGTACCGGTACCCGACGTTCCGGCCACCGCCGGCTCCTCCTCCGCCGCCCGTGAGGGAGGTCTCGGAGAGAGTCGATGCGTCCACGGTCGCCGTCCCGCCGGCGGCATACACGCCGCCGTCGTAGCCGACGCTCGTCCAGCCGTCCAGCTGCGGGTGGCCCTTGTCACCGGCCACGGCGGAACCGCCGCCACCTCCCCCACCACCGAAGTAGTAGTAGTAGTAGTGGTATCGGGTCCCGCTGTAGCCGTAGTGGTACGAGTACGTCCGGTACCACGGCGTCCAACCGGTCGAGACCTGGCCACCGCCGTTGGTGGTGTTCCAGGCGTTCTTCCCGGCCGTCCCCGGGTGGGGCGGGTTGACGTAGCTGCCGTAGTTCGAGGGACCGCTGTCGCCACCGTTTCCGCCACCGGCCACCGCCGCGGCTCCGGTCACGCGGGTGTAGGCCCGCCAGCCCGAGTAGCTGCTGCTCATGTAGCCGATGTAGGTGATGTCCGTGGCGTCGCGACCGCTGGCGTTGATCTTCCCGGACACGGTCACGTTGCCGGACGCGTAGACCAGGAACGGCTTCGAGCCGGTCACCGTGAGGGTGACCCCCGAGTTGACCGTGAAGTCCTTCAGGTTGAAGCGGCCGGTCGTACCGTCGAAGGTGCCCGACGGAGCCCCGCTCCCGGTATCGGTGTTCACGGTCGTACTGCTGGTGACCGTCCAGGACGTCGTCCCGGAGCCTCCGGAGATCGCGACCGCCGTGCCGACGGCGACGACTCCCTGGAAGTTCACGCCATCCGACGGATCAATCAGGTCCGGTCCGTCCACCTTCAGACGGCCGTCCCCGCCGGCGCCACCCCAGTGTTGCGCGTACTTGGTGGAGTTGACGCGCTCGCGCTTGTAGCCCGCGCCACCGCGTCCACCGCTCACATCCATCACCCCGTGCATGGCGTGCCCGGAGCCCGCCTTGATGTGGATCGTGCCGCCGGAACCACCGCCGCCACCGCCCGGGTAGGCCGTGTAGCCTGAGAGTCCCTGATAGTACGTGTAGCTCGAGTTGGTGGTGCTGTAGAAGATCGCGTTGTACGGGCTGTAGCCGTGGCAGTCGCCACCGGCCCCGCCGTTCGCCAGGATCGCCCCCTGCTTCGTCACCGTGACCGTACCGCCGGCGATGAGCTGGAAAGCGCCTCCACCGCCACCGCCGCCGCCACCGGACGCGTAGCCCCAGTAGTTGTACTGGTAGGTGCCCGAGGTGTAGCCGCCGGACAGCACGACGCTACCGCCGCAACCGCCGCCGCAACCGCCCTCGAGGCCATTGGCCAGGGTGACGGAGCCGTAGGAAGAGCCACCCTTGGGAACAGTCTTCTTGCCAACGCCGCTGTAGTAGGCGAACGTCCCGTCCTCGCCCGCAGAGGCGTGGCCGGCGCCGCTGGCTCCACCACCGTAGTAGTCGTAGACACGACTGTAGTAGGACGAAGCCATCTTCAGGTGGCCGGGGCCACCCGCCTTGCCGTTGCCGTTGCTGTCGGCGCCGTATCCGACGGTGCCGTTGCCCGGCGCGACCGTCACGGTCTGCTTCCAGGTGTAGTCCCCGTCCTTCCCGCCGTCACCACCGCCCGGGCCACCACGGCCGCCCGCAACGCCGGCTCCGCCGGTCTTGTTGAACGCGTCGTACCAGACGGCCTCTTCGCCGTTCTGCCCGGCCGCGTCGATCGTGCCCTCGACGAGAACGTCGCCGATGACGCGGATGACGGCCGGCTTGCTGCCCTTGAGGATCAGCGTGTGACCCGCCGGGACGGTGAGGCTCTCGAACTCCCACTCGTCCTGGACGTCGGTGTCGATCGTGAAGGTCTTGTCCGTCGCCCACACGATGTCGCCTTCGTCGCCGCCGGAACCCATCTCGTGCATTCCGGTGAGCGAACCGCTGACGCCCAGTCCGCCGCCACTGCCGATCCCGTTCGGGTCGGTGGTGCCCCAGAACGCCGTCGTGAGGTCGGCGTCCCGCTCGGTGGCATCGTCGAAAGACTCCTCGTACTTCCCGCTCTTCGTCGTGCCCGTGAGGACCGTATCGAAGGTAGTGGTCGAGGCCGAGGCCAGAGAGTTGCCGCCCAGGTCCGTCAGTCCCGTCTTCGCGGCGACCTTGATCGTCGCGCCGACGGGTAGCGGGGAGTCCGGCTGGAACTTGAGCACCGCGAAGTGGACGATCTTCGTGCCGTCCCACTCGGTGATGTTCTGGAGGAACATCTCACCGTAGACCACCGACGTGACGCCGGCGAAGAACTCGGTGGTGACGAGGAAGCCGTCCGCGTCGACAGAGCCCGCGGCGATCCTCTCACTGAAGGAGAGTTCGACGCCGGTCCCGGTCGCCACACCCGTCGTCGTGGATGGGCTGACCAGCGGGCCGACCGAGGGAGCGCCGACGTCCGGAAGGACGCCCGTGCCCGTCTCGAGGGCCGCAGGGTTGGAGGAGCTGAGGAGGCAGTACCGGCCATTCGTGTCGGCCGGGTCCGCGCCGTCCTGCTCCACCACCGGGTTGGTCCGGTTCGTCGGGTCGTAGCACGGGATGAACAGCGCGTAGCCCGTGCTCTCCTCGAAGATGTCCGTGCGGGCCGGGATCTCCTGCATCTGCGGGTAGAACGTCACGACGCTCTTCCCCACGACGGACGTGTTGTCCACGTGGAAGTACCCGTCGATCCGCTCGCCGACGCCGCCGACCTTCGTGAACTGGATCGAGTCCCGGTCCACCGTGTCCGGGTCGAGCGGCTTCGAGAACGTCAGGACGATCGGCTCGTCCAGCTTGACGCCCGTGTACGTGTAGCCCGGCCCCGGCAGGTTGTTGACCGTCGGCGTCCAGCCATCGAGCACGAGACCGTTCGGGTCCGTCTCCAGCGTGAAGCCGCCCACCGTGTTGTCGATGCCGAGGCTCTCGTCGGTCGCCGGGTCGGTCGAGGTCGACGGGTAGTCGTACGGCGTCGCCCGGAGGATGACGTCGGACCGGGCCGTGACCGGGGCGCCCAGATCGTAGACGGAGTCCCAGATCATGTAGTGGCGCTTGCCCCACGGGATACCGTCGGCGGTCGTGTAGTCGTTGTTCGGATCGCTGTCGTTCGCACCCGTGACGAGACCGGTCAGCCCTTCGTCGGTGTAGGAGTCGGTTCCCACGGTCACCGTCACCGGCGAGCGCGTCACCGTCACCCAGCCCTCGAAGTCGGCTTCGACGATCTTGCCGTCATCGTTCAGGTCGATCCCGTACTCCCAGACGAGGCGGGCGAGGTCGCCCTGGTCCGAGTCCTGGAGGTAGTAGGGAACGACGATGTTCCCGCTCGTGTTGAGCGGGGTCTCGATGCGGGCGATCACCGGAGCGTTCTCGGTGATCGAGAACCGGCCCGACGTCGCCGTCGTGCCCGGCGTGGCGCCCTGCACCTGGATGCGGAAGAAGACGTTGTCGTAGTTCCCCTTCGGGATGTCGTCCTCCGTGAACCAGACGAACAGGTGCTCGCCCGGGTCCACGTCCGGCGCGTCCATCGGGTTCTGGAGCTCGGTCACGAAGTCTTCCCGCGACGAGAGCCCGGTGACACCCGAGGAGACCTCACCGAGAACGGTCTGCTTCTTCATGCTCGCCGGCAGCCAGACGTCCAGGATGTCGCTCGAAAGGACCCCGGAGTCGTCCGTGGCGCTCGGCTTGATCCGGAACTGGGCGTTGATCTTGACGTCGTCGCCCTCGATGTCCGTCGCCCGCCAGTTGAAGCGGACGCCGAACGCCCACGGCTCGACGGACGTGGGAGTCCGGATCTGCGCGACCGGCGGGAAGTTGAAGCCGCCGTCCGGCGTGAAGACCTCGATCTGGGCCGTCGCGTCGCCATTCTCGTCCTGCCCGCCGAAGATGACCGGCCGGCCGTTCACGAGACAGGCGACGGAGGCGTACGCCACCGGGACGAGCATCTCGCCGTTCGGGGTGTCCATCGAGTCCCCGTCCACGTCGTAGATGTCGCCCGTCGGCGCGATCCCGGCGTCGGACGTGCCGCCCGCCATCAGGATCTTGCCGTCACCGAGAAGTACGGCGATGTGTCCGCTGCGCGCGTCCTGCATTGTCGCGCCGGCGGTGAACGTGTCCTGCACCCAGTCGAAGCGATCGACGGTCGCGGAGGGCCCGGCGGCATCGGAGCCACCGGCCGCCACGGCGGCGATCGGGTCGTGCGTGGTCGAGGTCAGAGAGTGACCGAGCCTCACCTGGGACATGTCGTTGGCGATGTCCGTGGCGATAAAGGAGCCGGAGACCGGGTCGAAGATCTCGACCGTCTCCAGGCCTCCGAGAGCGCCCTCGCCACCGGAGACGAGCACGCGACCGGCCGGCAGCAGGACCGCCTTCGCCATGGTGCGCGCCTCGCCCATCACTCCGGCGGAGGCAAACGTCTCGGTCTCCGGGTCGAAGATCTCGGCCGTCTCCTCGACGCCGTCGACGTTGGCGCCGCCACAGAGCAGCACGCGGCCGTCACGAAGCAGGGTGGCGGCGTGGTTGTGCCGCGCTTCCTGCATGGTTTCCGTGAGAAGCGTGAAGCTCTTCGCGTCCGGATCGTAGATCTCGGCCGTGTCGAGGTACGTGCCACCGGTTCCACGTCCACCGGTGATGAGCACCTTGCCGTCCGCCAGCAGCGTGGCGGTGTGCTCCATGCGCGCCTCGTTCATGCCGCCTGCGACGACGGCCACGCTCCCCTTCGTCGTCTGGGAGAGGCCGGGGTAGAAGATGACCGCCGTCGTCGACGGCTCGGTGCCGGTGCTGCCTCCCGCGTAGAGCACCTGCCCCGCGCTCAGGAGGACGGCCCGGCCATGGAAACTCGGGTCGGGTAGCTGCGCGTCCGGATCTGTGAAGATCGTGTAGTTGTCGAGGTGGAACGTCACCCGCATGTACTGCCAGGTTCCCACTTCGAGCTTCTCGTCCAGCGGCCTCATGCGGAACATGATGAAGCCGTTCATCGTGCCGGCGTCCGTCACGGAGTCCCACGCCCAGACGTGGGGCAGCCCCGTGCGGGAGGAGGTCAGGCTGTCGGTGCCCTCGTTGTCATCCCCGAGCTCGGCGGTGGTCGCCGCCTGCCAGGGCAGGCCCTCGAGCGTCTCGAGAGTCGCAGCGGAGGGATCGAAGCTCTCCGACACCTGCACCCAGTCCACCGCGATGGTGATCGGGTCGTCGTCCGGATCGGTCGCCGTCCAGTTCAGCACCACGTCCTCGTTCACGGTCCCTTCGGACGTGAGCTCCACGTCGCCGATCGCGACCGAAGGCGTGTTGTTGCTGTTGACGTCGAACGCATCCGTCGACTTCCAGGCGCCGTACACGCCGTCCGCGTGCGGCCGGATCCGGATGCGGACACCCGGGAAGTCCTGGAAGAGGGGCTCCCCGAACTCGTCCAGCTGCACCCGGCCGTCACTCGTGTAGACGTAGTCCTGGGTGACGTAGCGTCCCGTGCCGAGATCCGCGAGGCTGTCCCACACGAAGTACTGGATCGTGCCGACGCCCGGCGACCCCCGCAGGTCCTCCGTCCCGCTGCTGGACGTGGACGGATCGTTGGGGTCAAAGGGAACCTCGCTCGCGGCGAAGTACTCCGTGTCCTCATCGATCACGTCGTCGCGGTCCAGGTCGATTCCATACTGGATCTCGACGTCGGAACGGTCGAACTCGCGGTCGCGAAGCCTGTAGATGAGCGTGACCTCCGGGCCCACTCCGCGTGTGCCCTGAAGGCCGAGAGGAGTCTGCAATCCCAACACGATCGCAGACGTGTTCTTGCCGCTGCTGTCGCTGCTCCCGCTCTTCGTGCCGCCGCCGCCACAACCGACGGCGAAGAAGAGAGATGCAACGAGCAGGACGGCAATCGAGACGCCACGAGGCGTGCACAGTCGTCCTGTCATGGTGGCCAAACCTCCGAACGCATAAACCCGGCCCCTACTTTTTCCCGGCTCCAAATGTCCAGAGGAACAGGGTTTCGGTCAAGCAAAAAGAGGTGTTTTCGTCGCACTCATTGCGACCGGCTCTCAACCAGAAACTCGGTTCCGGCGAGAAAATCCTTGTGGGCCCCGAAGAGCGTCGATAGGCTCGCCGCCTTCGTGTTCGTGACGGGAAGAAGAAGATGAAAGTCAGAGTCCGAAAAAGCAACCTGAAGCGCGCCCGGAAGTGTGGATTCCTCGCTCGGAAGAAGACGCGCGGCGGCCGCAAGATCATCGCCCGCCAGCGCCGGAAGTACGGCCACTTCCGCGGCCCGAAACGCTGACAGGCCGTCGGCATGACGGGTTCCCAGGCATGATACGGCCGCGTGCGACGGCCTGAATCTGACCGGTCGGCGCTCCGGCCCCGCAGGATTCGCAACCCGGTCGCGTGATCCAGCGGGCGGAAGATGGCGGCGGAATTCCGCCGCCATCGCTACTTCGACCGGACCGCGGCCTGCTTCAGCAGGTTCGTCCCCCGGCCGGTTCCTCGCCCCATCCACGCCAGCCCGAGCAGCAGCAGAACCCCGATTCCCAAGGTGACGGGAGCGATCCGCAACCACCGCGGCTCGTACCGGAACCGGACGGTCGATTCCCCCTCCGGCACGCGCACGGCCCGAAAGGCGATCATCCCCGGCCGGATCTCCAGCGGCTCCCCGTTCCTCGTCGCCCGCCAGCCGTCGGCGAACGAATCCGACAGAAAGAGCCACGAGGGCCGGTCCGTCCGTACGCGCAGCACGACCTCGCGGTCGCCGTCCGCCAGGAATTCCACCGTCCCCCGCGGCGTCCCCCGGAGCTCCGGCGCACCCTCCCCCTCGACGAGGAGCGTGTGGAATGGATCGAACGTGAAGTCCTCCAGCCGCTTCTTCGCCTCCTCCGCGCCGGCCACGAAGACGGCGTCCCCGAACAGGGCGGCCCTCGGCAGGGGATCGACGTAGCGGTAGCAGCGGACCGGCCCCGGCCCCTTCAGGATCGCGCGGACCTCCCGGTCCTTCGTCAGGTCGACGTTCGTGATGGAGTGCGTGTTCGCGCTCAGGCGGAGATACCGATGGAACCGGGCCGTCTTCACCCGCGCGGTGATGTCGGCCGGGACCCGGAAGAAGTCCGCGATCCGGGTGAGGGGCTCGACGGGGTCGTAACCCATCGTGTAGGAGAAGCCCTCCCCGACCCCGCGGATCGACTCGAAGTTCCGGAGCGCGGTGACCGCCACGTGGTCCAGCTTCGGGAGATCCCGGACCGGGACCTCCTTGAAGTCGACGAAGATCCGCCCCGGGTCCATGTCCTTCAGGATCCGCCCGATCGGGCCCTTTCTCGGGTCGACCCGCACCGGATCCGCGGTCATGTGATGGCGCACGCCGAAGAAGAGCAGCTCCGCCGCCAGGACGGCGGTCAGCGCCTTCGTCCGCCACGCCGGCCTTAGGAGGATCGCCCCCGCCGCGAGGACGAAGGGCACCGCTCCGATCCAGGCCTCCGGCCGGCCGAGGACGAACGCCGCCGCGAGGGCCAGCGCCCCGCCGGAGCCCGCGAGGATCAGGCCGGGCCGGCGGCGGAGGGCCGGGAGCGCCAGACCGATCAGGGGCACCGCCGCCATCGTCACGATGAACCAGTACTTGTCCGCGTACCGGAATCGAGAGAGGCCGGGCACCGCCTTCGTGATCAGCGGCGCCAGGCCGAGGTAGTCGCCGAAGGACAGAAGCACGCACACGACCGCCGTGATCCCGAGGACCCGCGCCGCCCGGGACCGCCGGACCGGCGCC
>JBDLIY010000033.1:0-16003 GCA_039714635.1 Planctomycetota bacterium | reverse complement strand
AGCGCACGCTGAAGCAACTCCGGCTGAAGGACTACCCGGAGAAGGTGGAGCGCATCGAGGCGGCGCCCGCGGACCGGCGGCTCGAGGTTCAGCGCGAGGTCATCCAGGAGCTGATCCACGAGCGCAAGAAGTCCTCCGGCGACGCGCTGATCGGGATTCTGAGAAAGATGTTCCCGCCGAACATCTTCCAGGCGCTCGCGGAGACGAACGTCCTCGCCATCATCGTCTTCGCGCTCATCTTCGGCGGGATCCTCACGACGCTCGGGGAACGCGGCCGCCTCGTGATCAACGTCTTCGTCGGCGCGAACGAAGCCGTCATGAAGATGGTCCAGCTCCTGATGTTCCTCGCCCCCCCCGGCATCTTCGCGCTCGTCGCGGGCAAACTCGGCGCCGAGGGCGGCGGCGAGGCGGTCTGGGGTGTCGTATCGATGCTCGCCGCCTACACCTCGACGGTCCTCGCGGGCCTCGCGATCCACG
Source organism: Planctomycetota bacterium (assembly GCA_039714635.1). Classification (GTDB taxonomy): domain Bacteria; phylum Planctomycetota; class JAJSAM01; order JAJSAM01; family JAJSAM01; genus JBDLIY01. Next base: position 15,526 of record JBDLIY010000033.1, on the reverse strand, counting down.
CGATGGTCACGCTGCCGCTCGTCCTGTGGTTCGTGGGGCGGCAGAATCCCGCGAAGTACGCGCTCGGCGTCGGCCGGGCGCTGCTCACCGCGTTCTCGACCGCGTCCTCCTCCGCCTCGCTGCCGGTCACGATCGACGCCGTGACCCGGAACAACAAGGTGTCGGAGCGCTCCGCCAACTTCGTCCTGCCGCTCGGCGCGACGGTGAACATGGACGGCACGGCTCTCTACGAGGCGGTGGCGGTGATGTTCATCGCGCAGGCCTACGGGATCGAGATGGGCGTGGCGGAGATGATCATCGTCTTCCTGACCGCTACCCTCGCGTCGATCGGCGCGGCCGGGATCCCGGAGGCCGGACTGGTCACGATGGTGATGGTACTGGCCGCGGTGGGCCTCCCGCTGGAGGGGATGGCGCTGATCCTCGTCATCGACTGGTTCCTCGACCGCTGCCGCACGACGGTGAACGTCTGGGGCGACAGCGTCGGCGCGGCGGTGATCGATCGGTACGAGGAGACGGAGGAGTGAACTACTGGCGAATCCGGTAAAAAGAGTTGCGCCTCCGTACTACCGGATTCAGCTCTTGCGGGAGACCGCCACACCGTCGCGCAACGGGAGGATCACCGTCGAGAGATCCTCGTTCGCGTAGAGACGCCGGGTGTACTCGCGGATCGCCTCCGTCGCGTCGTCCGTCTCCGATTCGTCCGCCACGCGCCCGCCCCACAACACGTTGTCGGTGATCAGGAGACCGCCCGTCCTGAGCTTCGGAACCGTCGCGGCCAGCGAGTCCGGATAGCCCTCCTTGTCGATGTCGACGAGGATCGCGTCGTACGTCCCGTAGGACGCGGTCAACTGCTCCACCGCGTCGCCGCAAAGGAACCGGCACCGGCCGTCGAGGCCGCCACGCGCGAGGAAGTCCTTCGCGCGGTCGAGGTTCTCCTGGGAGAGGTCGGTCAGGAACACCTCCCCCTTCGGACCGACCGCCTCCGCGAACCACCACGCCGAGTAGCCGAAGCCGGAGCCGCACTCGAACACGCGCTCCGCGCGAATCGAGCGCGCGAGCAGGCCGAGCACCCGCCCCACCAGCGGCCCGATCAGCGGGAACTCCGTCTCGGCGCCGTACGCCTCCATCTCCGCGAGCACGCCCTCGCTCGCCGGCGCGACTTCCTCCAGGTACCGAGCCACGCTGTCGTCAACGATCATGTTTCCTCCCGGCCGAGGACTGCTGCCTGCCGGCCTGCGCAGTTCACGCATCGAGGGCCTCGCGGTAGAGCGGCACGAGCTTCGTCATCCGGTCGCGACTGTCCGCCGGCGCGTGAGAGAAGAGCAGATCGAGGTGCTCCCGCGCAAGGTCGCGGTGGACACCGTCCCCGGTCGCGGCGAAGAGCGCCATGCGCGCCTCCAGCCGCGCGTGGACGCCGAGGCGGTCGCCGTGCTCCTCGAGAATCGACCGGGCGGCACCCGCGTCTCCCCTCCCCAGCCGCGCCAGCCAGGCCACCGCGAGAACGAGCGTCTTCGGCCGGTCGATCTCCCGGGAGAGGTCCCTCGCCTCCGCGAGGTCGGTCGCCGCCTCGTCGGTCCGGCCGTCCCGGGCGCGGAGGCGACCGAGGCTGAAGAGGCTCTCCGCGATCCCGCTCCGATCCCCGATCTCCCGGCGAAGGGAGAGGGCCTCCGTCATCAGCACCTCCGCCTCCCGAGCGCGGTCGCGGTCTTCGACGAGCAGCCCGATCCCGTGCGTCGCCGCGGCCTCCCCCTCCCGGAAGCCCACCTGCCGGAACGCCGCGCGCGCCTCCTCCAGCAACTGGCGACCGGGCACCGGCCGGCCCACCCTCGGCTGCAGCATGCCGAGCCCGAGATAGCCGAGCCCTTCGCCCTGCCGGTCGCCGATCCGGCGCGCGATCGCCAGCGCGTCCTCGAGGCGGGCGATCGCCTCCGTGGTCCGCCCCTCGGCGGCGAGCACGCCGGCCAGGTGGACTTCCTGACGCGCCTCGCTCCGCGGATCGTTCGCCTCGCGCGCGGCCCGCAGCGACTCTTCGAAGTGGCGCCGCGCCGACGCGAACCTCCCGCGGGACAGCTCCGCCAGGCCGGCGGAACGGCCCGCTGTCCCGGCGAGTTCCGCCGCTTCCTCCCAGGCGCCCTCGTGCCAGGCGACCATGCCGAGCTCCGCCGTCGCCGCCGCGGCCTCCTCCCCGTCGCCGGCGGCCCGGGCGATCGCCGCCGCCTCCGTGAGGGACACCCGGGCCTCCTCGTAGCGCGAGACGCCACGGAGGTGCATGCCCTGGCGCCGCCGGGTCATCGCCTTGAGTACAGGATCGCCCGCAACATCGGCGAGTGCCATCGCCGCCTCGAGCGCCTCCGCCTCCTCGTCCGGCCAGCCGAGCAGATCGAGGTGGTGCGCTTTCCGGAGCAGCGCCGCGACGCGCGCCGGCCCCTCGAGCAGGCCCTCCGCCGAGAGCGCCCGGTCGAGAAGCTGGATCGCCGCGCCGTTCAGGTGGCCGTCCGCGAGATGGTCGACGGCCCGGTCGAGGTACGGACCGGCCCCGGCGGGCTCTCCTCCCGTCAAAAAGTGGTGGCAGAGCCCCACCGCGGTCTCGCCGCTGACGCGCTCCGGGTCGGTGCGCTCCGCGAGGACGGTGGCGATCTTCACGTGCCAGGCGGCCCGCCGGTCGTCGGGCAATTCCTCGTAGATCGCCTCCTGGACCTGGTGGTCGTCGAAGGTGTACTTCCGGCCGACCGAACGAACAAGGCGGCGCTCCTTCTCCAGGCGGCCGAGACGCTTGAGCAGGGGGATCCGGCCGAGCCCCGCGACCTTTCCGACGAGGCCGGGCTCGAAGCCGAACCCGACACACGCGGCGGCGCCGAGCAGCTCCCGGTCGGACTCCTCGAGCCCGTCGAGGCGACCGGAAACGAGGTCCCGAACCGTCTCCGGCACCGTGAGCGAGCGGATCGCGCGCGTCGTCACCCAGGTGCCGTCCCCCACCTGGCCGATGAACTGCCCCTCCCGCAGGCTCCGGAGCAGCTCGAAGATGTAGAACGGTTTCCCGTCGGAGCGGCCGGCGATCCGGCGGTGGAGGGTCTCCGCCAGCCGCGGCGAGCCGAGGGCCTCCTCGAGGATCGAAAGCACGGCCTCCTCGGGGAGCCGCTCGAGCTCCATCCGGTGGATGTGCTCGTGACGCTCGAGCTGTCCGAGCCACTCCCGCGGGAGGTCCCGGCGGGAGGACCCGAGCACGAGGACCGGGGCGTCGACGAGCGCCATCGCGAGGGCGGCGAACAGCGCCCTCCCCTCCTCCGGCGCGGCGTGAAGATCCTCGATGACGAGGACGACCGGCCGCCGGGCGGCCAGCGACCGCGTGATCTCGATGAAGGCGGACGGGAGGGACTCCCGGGTGAGCGGTGTCGCCCCGTCCGGCACCGGATCCCCCTCGAGCAGCGCGGCGAACGCGGGTACGAGCCGCGGGGTCGACGGCATGAGCGGAGCCAGGCTCTCCGCGAGGTCTCCCGTCCCGAACGCCTCGCGGAACGCGGTGGAGAACGCGCCCGTGGAGGTCCCGGCCTCGTCCGCCCGGTACTCCCCGGCCAGGACGAGCGGCGCCGGATCGCTCTCCTTCAGCAGGCTCTCCACCTCGTCGATCAGCCGCGACTTGCCGATCCCCGCCTCGCCGGTGACGAGGAGCGTCTGCCCCGCCCCCTCCGCCGCCAGGGCGGAGAGTCTCCGCGCCCGCTCGATCTCCGCGTCCCGCCCGTACAGCGCCGTCTCCCGCGCCACGTGGACGCGGCGCCGCTCACCGCGGGCGCGAACGCGCTCCTCCCGCTGGCGCCACCAGTCCGAAGCCTCCTCGTTCCGCAGCACGCGGAGCAACGCGGTCGCGGACGCGAACCGGCGGTCCCGACTCTTCTGGAGGAGCGTGTGGACGAGCTCTTCGAAGAACGGAGAAATCCGCGTCGCGTGCTCGGAGAGCCGGGCCGGCTCCTCGGTGAGCAGGCGGCGAAGGGCGCTGCGCATGTCGGCGGCGCGGTACGGGTGCCGGCCGGACGCCATCTCGTAGAGCAGGACGCCGAGTTGGTACAGGTCGACCCGCGGGTCGATGTCCTTGCCGCCGCCCTGGATCTGCTCCGGCGCCGCGTAGAAGATCGAGCCGACGAACTGACCGGTGAGGGAGAGCCGGATCGCCTGGTCGGCGAGGAACGCCACGCCGAGGTCCATGACCTTCACGACCTCGTCCTTCGTGATGAAGATGTTCTCGGGCTTCAGGTCGCGGTGGACGATGCCGCCGGCGTGGATCGCCACCAGGGCGTGCGTGATCTCGCGAGCGACGTGGCGGCAGAGGCTCTCGGGCGCGCGGCCGATCCCGTCGAGGAGTTCGCGGAGCGTCTTGCCCTCGACGTACTCCATGACGAGGTAGTCGTCCTCACCGCCGTCGCCGGCCAGGCCGAAGTCGAGCGTCCGGACGACGTTGGGATGGCGGATCCGCGTGCCGACCTCGGCCTCGCGGCGGAAGCGCTCGCGGAAGGTCCCGTCCTCCAGGAGGTGGCGGTGGAGGATCTTGACGGCGACCGGCCCGTCGCCGCCGTCGGCGAGCCAGACCGTCGCCATGCCCCCGGTCCCGAGCTCCGACCGGATCCGGTAACCGCCGATCTCCTGCCTGTCCATCGCTCCCCTGATAAGCGGCCGCGACTCCCCACGGCGGCCCGGCTCCATCTCACCCGATCCCGCACGGGCCCGCCTGTTCTTTCCCGAAAAGTAGCCCCCACCGCGTCGATCTCTCCGCAGAACCTGAAATCCTCGTGGTGCGGATTCCGCCCCGTTCCGTATAACAACCCAACACCCAGGCCATCGAACAGGGGGAATCCAATGACCTCGGTCACCTGCCCGAAGTGCCGTTCCCGTATCGACGCCTCCCGCCTGAAGCCGGGAAGCGTGTTCGCCTGCGGCAAGTGCGGCACGAAGCTGAAGGCGCCCGGCGATGCGCCGCGGGAACGCCGCGCCACGTCCCGACGATCCGCGGGCCGATCCCGCCGCCCCGCCCCGGAGCCAACGCGGAACCTGCCCCTGCCGTGGATCCTCGGCGGCGCCGGGGTCGTCGTGGTCATCGCGATCGTCGTCGCCATCTTCGCCCTGGGCGGCGGGTCGGACGAACCGTCGACGGACGTCGACACGACCCCGGAGGTCTCCCGGGCCGACGTGGTCCGCAAGCTCCGCGGGAAGATCAACTTCGCGGCGAAGGACGTGATCCGGCTCGAGGCCCTCGCGGCGCAGGCGAAGAAGCTCGGCGAGATGAACCTCGTGAAGCTGGCGGCCACCTACGCCCGCACTGAGGACACCTCCCTCACCTGGGCGAACGAGGCGGTGGGGAACGTGCGCTTCGACAGCTCGGGGCTGCCGGACGAGGGGGAGGTGATCTACCCCACGAAGGACTGGGACGTCCTGCAGGAGATCCGGGCGAAGCCCTGGCTCACGCCGGAAGAGGCGAAGGAAGCCGCCGCGACGAAGGAGCGCTTCCTCGCCCACCTGGCGAAGCTCGAGTCGGACGGCCACTACCGATGCGTCTGGCAGGCGCGGACCTCGGTCGGCGTCCACCCGATCTTCAAGGACTACACCTACGAGACCGAGGACAAGCGGCCCTACCTGGTCTTCCTCCAGTCGACGGAGGACGCGGAGAAGGCGGCGAGGGTCCGGGAACTGGGAGAGAAGAAGGGGCGCATCTTCCGGTGCCTCTACCGGAACTTCCTCGAGCGGTTCGGCGAGGCGCTGGAACTCCCGAAACTCGAGTCGGACAAGTACGAGGAGGACGTGATCCTCAAGTGCTGGATCTTCGCCGACCGGAAGAGCTTCGGCGACTACAACCAGATGTTCGGGATGCCGGACTCGTCGGGGATCGGCGCCTACTACCGCCCCGCCGACCAGTGGATGATCATTCCCACCGGCGCCGCGCAGCCGCCGGGCTTCGACCTCCACGGCCAGGAGATCGACACGAACGTCTCCTTCCACGAGGGGCTGCACCAGCTCGTCCATCACTACACGAAGAAGATCGTCGAGGCGGAGACGGGCCAGCCGGTGTCGTGGACCGACGCGAAGCTCGACTCGGACGCGATGTGGTTCCAGGAGGGTGTCGCTGAGTGGTTCGGCTCGGCGCTGCCGGAGGGCGACACGTGGCAGCCCTTCCAGACGAACTGGTACCGGCTGCACGGCTGGAAGATGGTCCGCAGCCGGAAAATGGACGAGTGGACGTTCTCCGAGCTTCTCGCGGCCCGCGGTAACCGCGACCTGAGGACCGGCGGGGGACGCCACATGCCGGCGCTCTTCTACGGCCAGGCGTGGGCGCTCGTGCACTTCCTGTGGAACTTCGAGGACGGGAAGTACCGCGCGAAGTTCCTCGAGTACTTCAAGGGCGAGCTCCGCGGGAAGTCCGGCGTGCGGGAGTTTAAGAAGATCTTCGGGGTCGACAAGCCCGAGGGCTCGCAGATGGAGAAGGAGTACTGGAAGTACGTCGACGAACTCCTCAAGCAGGTGTAGCGGCGGAAGTTACCCCGCCGCGGCCCGGATCGCCCGGGCCGTCGGGTTCCCCGCCAGGAAACGCTCGACCTCCTCGTCCTCGAGGTCGGCCGCCAGGTCGCCCAGAAGCGAGATCGCCGCGGTGAGGTCCTCCTCGGCGCCGTCCGCGCGCCACAGCGCGAAGCGCGCCTCCATGCGCGTGCGGGCGTCGAGCACGTCGTCCGTCTCCCCGAAGCGCGACCGGGCGGCGGCCGCCTCCGCGGGCTCCACCGCGGCGAGGAGACACTTCGCGAGAACCCCCGGCCCCGGCTCCTCCTCCCCCTCCGCCGCCTCGACCGCCTCCCGGTGGAACGAAGCCGGCTCATCCGCCAGGCGACCCAGTCCGATCAGCGCCTCCGCCGCCCCGTTCCCGGCCTTCGCCCCGCGGTGGAGTTCGAGAGAGCGTTCGAGCATCTCGCGCGCCCGGTCCGGCTCGCTCTCCGCGGCGAGACCGGCCTCCGCGTTCAGCGCCGCGCCGGTCACCTCCGCCACGCCGAACTTCTCGCCGAGCCCCCGGGCCTCCGCGAGGACCTCGAGCGCCCGGTCGGCATCGCCCAGGCTCGCCAGGAGCATGCCGAGGTTCACGCCTCCGATGAGCTGCCCCGCGATGTCCCGGCCCGCCTTCGCCAGCTCGAGTTGCTCCTCGTAGCCGTCCCGCGCCTCCCCCAGCCGGCCGATCGCTTCGAGCGCCGTCGACAGGGAGAGCAGCGCCGTCCCCTCGCCGCGCCGGTCCCCCGTTTCGCGGGCGATGCGGAGGTGCGTCTCGTGGCACTCGCGCGCCTCCTCGAATCGCCCCATCTTCTTCAGCAGGAGCCCGAGGTTGCCCGTGGCGATGCCCTCGGCGCGGCGGTCGCCGATCTCCCGGGCGATCTCGCGGTGGCGCTCGTGGCGCTCCCGAGCTTCCTCGAGACGGCCCAGGTCCTTGAGCACGAGGCCGAGGGTGCCGGAGGCGCTGCCCTCGGCGCGGCGGTCGCCGATCTCGCGGGCGCGGGCCATCTGCAGCTCGACCCACTCGCGCGCCTTCTCCGGCTCCCCGCCGGAGTGGTGCAGGATGCCGAGGTTGCCGGCCGCGTTCGCCTCGCCCCGCAGATCGCCGGTCTCGCGGGAGATCTCGAGGTAGCGCTCGTAGTGTCTCTCCGCCGCCTCGCGGTCCCCCGTCCGGAACGCGATGATGCCGAGGTTGCCCGTGGCGCGCCCCTCCTCCCGCGCGTCGCCGGCTTCCACGGCGATCCCGAGCTGCCGCTCGTAGAGTTCGCGCGCCTCGTCGTGCTTCCCGAGCCGGAGGTGGACGTTCGCGAGGCTTCCCGTCGAGGCCGCGGTGGCGATCCGGTCGTCCGCCTCCCGCGCCAGGTCGATCGCCTCGCCGAGCCGCCCGAGCGCGTCGTCGTGGGCGTTCACGGCGAAGAAGTGCTCGCCCAGGCGGCGGCGGGACTCGGCCCGGCGCCCGGCGTCGCCGGCCTCGTCGGAGAGCTTCACCGCGGCGTCGAGCACCTCGCGCTGGAGGTCGCGCTCGCCCGCGAGGTCGAGCGGGCCGACCTTGCGGAGGAGCATGTCCACGCGGTCGGCGCCGGCGAGAAGGTCCGGCTCCGCGAGGGCCCGGTCGGCGAGGTCGAGGATCCGCTCGTTCCGGTAACCGAGCTGGAGATGGTCGAGCGCCGGGGCGAGGTAGGGAAGGGCGCGATCGCCGATCCGGCCCCGGAGGAAGTGGTCGGAGAGCTCGACGAGGAGGCCGCCTTCGAGATCGGCCGGACTCCCGTCCGCCGCCCCGCTCGTCTCCTCCAGCGTGTCGGCCAGCGCCGCGTGGTACTCCTCGCGGAGCAGCTCCGACAGGCCCTCGTACAGGACCTCCTGCACCTGGTGGTGGTCGAAGACGTAGCGCCGGCCCGCGGAGCGGACGAGCCGGTGCTTCTTCTCGAGGCGGCCGAGCGTCTTGAGCGTCGGGATGCGTCCCAGGCCCAGCGCTTCTCCGACGAGGACGGGGTCGAAGTCGAAGCCGCAGCAGGCCGCGACGTCGAGCAGGTCCTTCTCCTCCTCCGGGAGATCCGAGACGCGGGCCTCGACCAGCTCCTTCACCGAAGACGGGATCTCGATCCTGGTGATCGCCTGCGTCGCCACCCAGGTGCCGTCGTCCCGCTTCGCCACGAACTGGCCCTCGCGCAGGCCGCGGATCACCTCGAAGACGAAGAACGGGTTCCCGTCGGTCTTTTCCGCGATGAGCGGGCCGAGCCGCTCCACGAGACGGTCCGAGCGGAAGACGTCCCGGAGCAGCGGGTCGAGATCGGCGGCGGTGATGCGACCGACCTCGATCGCCGTCGTCGCGTCGAGAGTCTCGATCTCCTGCCGCCACTTCCCGCCGAGTTCCGGCCGCGCGGTCCCGACGAGCATCACGGCGTGGCCCTCGAGCGCCATCGCCAGGGCGGCGAACAGCGCGCGCCCCTCCTCCGGCGCGAAGTGGAGGTCGTCGATCAGAACGATCGTGGGCCGCTCCTCGGCCAGCGCGCGGACGAGGTGGACGTTGAGCGTCTGGATCGTCTCCTGCCCCAGTGGCTCCTCGCCGGCCGGCGGCGGCTCGCCACGCAGGTACGCCGCGAACGCGGGGACGAGTCCCGGCGTGAGAGTGAGGTGCTCGCGGAGCCGATCCTCGAGGCCGTCCGTTCCGAAGTGCTCCCGGAAGGCGGTGTTGAAGGCGCCGGCCGCGGTGGCCGCCCCGCCGGGAGGATACGAGCCGAACAGGTAGTTGAACTCTTCTCCGTCGCCCTCGAGGATCGCGGCGAACTCGTCGACGAGCCTCGTCTTGCCGATGCCCGCCTCGCCGCCGACGAGGACGGCCCGCCCCTCGCCCGACTTCACTTTCGTCCAGACGTCCGACAGGATCCCGACCTCGCGGTCGCGGCCGTACAGCCCGGTCTCGCGCGGGATGCGGATCCGGCGCAGGGGGCGCTTCGTCTCCTCGCGGATCTCCGCCGACCGGGCGCGCCACCACTCCGACTCCTCGCCGTCCGTCAGCGTTGCCAGCAACTCCGCCGCGCTCTGGAACCGGTCCGCCCGGTCCTTCTCGAGGAGTCGGACGATCATCTCCTCGAGGAACGGAGAGACCTGCGGGTTCAGCTCCGAGAGCGGCCGCGGGTCCTCCAGCAACTGCCGCCGGACGATGGCGGCCATGTTCGCGTCCCGGAACGGGTGGATGCCGCAGGCGATCTCGTAGAGGGTCATGCCGAGCGAGTAGAGGTCCAGCCGACCGTCGATGTCGTCGCCGACGCCCTTGAACTGCTCCGGCGCCGCGTACAGCATCGACCCGACGAACTGCCCGGTCTGGGAGAGCTTCAGCGCCTCGTCGGCCAGGCGGGCGACGCCGAGGTCCATGACCTTGACGACGTCGTCGCGGGTGATGAGGACGTTCTCCGGCTTCAGGTCGCGATGGACGATCCCGGTGTCGTGGATCGCGCCGAGCGCCTTCGCCACCTCCCGACCGATGTGGCGACAGAGATCCTCCGGCACCCAGCCGAGCTCGGACGCGAGGCCGCGGAGGGTCTGCCCCTCCACGTACTCCATGACCATCCAGTTCGTCCCGCCGGCGTCCTCCCGGTCGGCGTGGGCGTCGAAGGTGCGGACGACGTTCTCGTGCCGGATGCTCCGACCGACCTCGATCTCCCGCAGGAACCGCTCGAAGAACCCCGGCGTGGTCAGGAGGTGCGGGTGCACGATCTTGATCGCGACGGGGCGGCCGGCCGGAATCTCGCCGACGTCCTCCTCCGCGCGGGCCAGGTGGACGGTCGCCATGCCGCCCTTTCCAAGTTCGCGCTCGAGGCGCCAGGGACCGAGTCGACTTTCCTCCATGGCCTGAAGTCAACCCCGTCCGCTGTCGGATGGCAACGTGATTTCGCTCAGGTGGCGGCCCGGACGCCGCGGTAGAGGGGCACGGCGGCGACGACCTCGTCGCGGCGAGCGGCGGGGAGGGACCCGACGACGGAAGCCAGTTCCGTGGCGGCGGCGGCGAGCATCCCGGGATCGCCGGTGGCGAGCCAGAGTTCGTGGGCGACGTCCATGCGCTCGACCGGATCGACGCGCTCCCGGTGGCGCTCGAACGCGGCCCGCGCCGGCGCGGCGTCTCCTCCCGGCAGTCGGGCCACAAGCGCCGTGGCGAGCATCGCGGCGAGGGGGGCGTCGCCCGCCTGGGCCCGTGCCTCTTCCGCGCATCGGGCCGCGGCCGCCTGATTGTCGCGGAGGAGTTCCAGGCGCCCGAAGCCGGCGAGAGCTTCCGCGAGCGGGACCCGGGCGTCGAGCTTCCGGAGGGCGGCGACCGACCGTTCGTACTGCGCGGCGGCGAGTTCCGGATCGCCGAGCGCCTCGGAGTTCCGGGCGAGATCGAGGAGGGCCCGGGCGGCCCGCACGCCGTCCCCGATCCCGTCGAACACCGGCAGGACCGCCTGGAGAATCTCGCGGGCCTCCGTAAGTTCCCCGAGGGCCGTGAGGACCCGGGCGAGGCGCGCGCGCGCCCGGGCCTCCCCGTCCGCGTCGCCGGCCTCGGCGTTCAGCCGAAGATCCTGCTCGAAGCAGCGCCGGGCGTCCTCGAACCGCCCCGTGGCGACGTGAATCGAGCCCAGGCTCACCTCCGCCGTCAACTCGCCCCGGCGGTATCCGATCGTGCGGGAGAGACGGCGGTACTCCTCGAACCGCCGCCTCGCCTCCTCGAACTCACCGCGCTCGAGGAACCACACGCCGAAGTCGCCCAGAGTGACGATCTGATCGAGCCGGCGGCCGGTCTCCCCGAAGAGACGGATCGCGGACTCGTGGTGCTCCCTCCCCTCGTCGGACGACGCCGGCGCGGACTTCGCCAGCGTCGCGTGCGCCTTCGCCTCCGTCACCCGGTCCTCCGCTTCCCGGGCCAGGTCGAGCGCCCGGGTGAGCTGCACCGCCGCCGCGCGCGCGTGCCCGAGGTTCGCCATCACCGTACCGAGCGCGTTCCAGGCCCGGGCTCTCTCCGCCGCGCTCCCCGAGGCGCGGGCGACGCGGACCGCCTCGCGGGAGACGGGCAGCGCATCCCGGAACGCGCCGAGAAGAGTGTGAAACGACGCATATTGCACGAGGAGGCCGGCGCTCGGGCCTGGCCCGGACAGCCCGCGGGAGACCTCGACGCCCTCCCGCCACGTCGCGAGCCCCTCCTCCCGCCGACCGAGCAGCTGGCAGGCGTGGCCCTTCCGCGCGAGCACCCCGACGCGATCCTCCCCGACGAGCAGCCCCGTCTGCGCCAGGGCGCGATCGGCGATGTCCAGAACGGTCACGAAGTCGTGGGCGTCCGCGAGGTTCTCGACGGCGGCGAGAACCCACGGTCGGGACACGTGCCCCTTCCTCGCGGCGAGGAGGTGCATCACGATCTCCACCGTGGCCGGGCCGGGAGTCTCCTCCGGAGGCGCGTTCCCGGCCGCGGCGATCAGGACGTCGGCGATGGCGGCGTGGTACTCCTCGCGGAGCAGCTCCGAGAGGCTCTCGTACAGCGCCTCCCGGACCTGGTGGTGGTCGAAGACGAACTCCCGCCCCGTGGCGTGGACGAGGCGGTGGCGCCGTTGAAGCTGCGTGAACCGCTTCAGCACGGGGATGCGACCGTGGCCGAGGACCTCTCCCACGAGGACGGGGTCGAACGAGACACCGCAGCAGGCCGCCACGTCGAGCAGTTCGCGTTCCTCCTCCGAGAGCTCGGCGATCCGGGCCCGCGTGAGGTCCTTCATGCTGTCCGGGATGACGAGGTCGCGCAGCTTCCCGGTCCGCTCCCAGATGCCGGTGGGAGCGATCGTGATGATCTCCCGCTCCTTCAGGCTCTTCAGGATCTCGAAGACGAAGAACGGGTTGCCGTCGGACTTCACCGCGATCGCGCCGCCCAGTTGCTCGGCGGAGTCGTCCGAGAGCAGGGCGTCCGTGAGCAGGAGCTGGAGATCCCGGGCCCCGAGTCGGCCGAGACGGAAGCGGGTGACGTGAGGCTGGCGCTCCACCGAGGCGATCCACTCCTCCGGCAGCAGGGGGCGGTAGGTGCCGATCACGAGAACCCGGTCCCCGACGATGCCGTGGGAGATCGCGGCGAAGATCGACCGGGCTTCCCGGGGCGCGAAGTGAAGGTCGTCGATGCAGAGAACGACGGGGGCGTCCGTGGCGATCGACTTGAGGATGCGGACGAAGAGGCCCTCCAGCGTCTCCACCGTCGTCGGCCCCGTGTCGCCCCCGCTTCCCGGCAGGGGCTCGCCCCGGAACCAGGCGGCGAGACGCGGGGCGAGGTCCGGCGACGCCTTGAGATGGCGGGAGAGCGCGTCGTCGAGGGCCTCCGCGCCGAAGTGGTCCCGGAACGCGGTGGAGAGAGCGCCCGACGCCGTCGCCGCTCCACCGGGAGGATAGGCGCCGTAGAGGAAGTTGACGTTCCGCGTGTCGCGCGTGAGGTCCGCGACGAACTCGTCGACGAGCCTCGTCTTGCCGATCCCCGCCTCGCCTCCGATCAGCGCGACCTGCCCCTCGCCGGCGCACGCCCGATCCCACATCCCGCCGAGCACCCCGATCTCCGGATCCCGCCCGTAGAGAGCCGTCTCTCTCGGAACGCGGATCCGTTGCGGACGGCGGCGTCGGGTCGAACCGGACCGGCGCCACCACTCGGACTCCTCCCCCTCCTCGAAGGCGACCGCGAGCTCGGCGGCGGACCGGAACCGCTCGGAGCGGTCCTTCCGGAGCAGCCTCATGATGAGTTCGTCGAAGAAGGACGAGAGGTGCGGGTTCCGGCGGCTCGGCGGGACCGGCGTCGTGCGGATCTGGCGCCGCATCACCGCTCCCGGCTCTCCGCCGCTCCCGAGCGCGTGATCCCCCGTGACGAGTTCGTAGAGGATGAGGCCGAGAGCGTAGAGGTCGGCCCGGCCGTCGACGTCCTCCCCGCCGCGCAGGAACTGCTCCGGCGCGCTGTAGAGCACGGTCCCCACGAAGTCGCCCGGCTCCGAGAGCCGGAACACTTCGTCCTTCAGGCGGGCCATGCCGAGGTCCATCAGCTTGACGACCTCGTCCCGCGTGATCATCACGTTTTCCGGCTTCACGTCCCGGTGGATGAACCCGGCCTGGTGAACCGCCGCCAGCCCCGCGGCCATCTCGTGCCCGACATGCAGGCAGAGCGGCTCGTCGCATCCCTGCTCGTCCTCGAGCAGTTCGCGGAGCGTCTGCCCCTCGACATGCTCCATCGCGATGTAATGGCTGGTCTCGCCGTCGATCTCCGTCGAGCCGTAGCCCAGGGTCCGGACGACGTTCGGGTGCCGGACGCTCATCCCCATCTCCACCTCGCGATGGACCCGGGGCTGGAACGACTCGGCCTCCATCAGGTGCGGGTGGATCACCTTGAGGGCCACTTCCGAGCCGACGGGCAGCTCGGAGGTCGCTTCGACCACCTCGGCGAGATACACCACCGCCGTCGCACCCGTCCCGAGGCCCCGGATGATCCGATAGGGTCCGAAACGCTTCCCCTGCATGACGAACAGTCAACCCGGCCGGGCGACCGAGCGCAAGGGCGGGACAGGTCGGCGCGGATGTGTTTCCATAGGTGTCACCATGATCCGAGCCCTGATCTTCGCCGGTCTGCTGCCACTCCTGGCGGCGGCGTCCCCGTGGGCCAACGTGGACAAGGAGACCGCCCGGAGGATGGTCCGCCTCGCGCGGGACGCGGAGAAGACGGAGCAGAAGGCGGCGCGGCGGGAGATCCTCACGCGGGTGATCGAACTCCAGCCGGAGAACTCCCCGGCGCGAACCGGCCTGCTCTATTCGAAGGACAAGGAGAGCGGCGAGTGGGTCCGGAAGCTCGACGACCGCGTGGCGGTCATGAACTGGGAGGACGCGGACCCGGCCGAGGGCGCGAAGCTCCTCGAGGACCTCCACGAGCTCGAGTGCTGGCGGTCCCGCCGCTACGTGCGGCTCTGGCTCAAGAAGTCGGAGTCGAAGCGCGACCGGGAGGTTCTCGAAGCGCTGCTCCTCCGCACGCCGCGCGAGGCTTCCGTCCACGAGGCGCTCGGCCACCCGAAGATGGGCGGCCTCTTCGTCCGTCCGGAACTCGCGCCCCTCGTGCGCGGCCGCAAAACGATCGTGGCGCGCTGGCGGGCGTGCCGGAAGAAGGAGATCGAGGCGACCCCGGCCGAGGAACTCTTCCCCGTCGCCGGCGTGCCGAACGACCTCGCCACGGTCGGCGCGGACGGGCAGGAGTTCGTCTCGACGTTCGGCGAGGACGAGACCGTCCGCATCGCCGTCGAGGCCCGGCGATCGTACGCGTTCGTCGCGCAACTCCTCGGCGCGAAGGCCGAGCCCTGGGCGCCCTACCGGTTCTGCCTCCTCGACTCCATCGGCTACCGACGGATGATCTACGCCCTCCACGACGATCCCGAAGAGCAGGGGTCGCGCCTGAAGTTCTCCAGCTACGAGCACGAGGACTACCTGGCGCTGCAGGCCGACACCGTGGACAAGGCCTTCGACACCGTCTCCCACACGATCGCGTACAAGACGATGCAGCTCTCCATCGCGCCGGGGGAAGGCGACGAGCGGGACTCCGAACCCTACGCGTTCATGAAGGAGGGCTTCGGCTACCTCGTATCGCTCGAGATGTACGGAACCGCGACGACCTGGTTCCACTCCGGGACCGAGAGCGCGCAAAAGGTCACGTCACTTTCCCCGCCTCCCGAGGTGAAGAACACCGCCACGCTGACGAAGTGGCTCCAGAAGAACGCGCGGAGCGGGCAGCTCCTCACGATGCCCCAGGTCTTCGGCCGGAGCCTGAACAACCTCGACTTCCTCGCCTCGATCCAGGCCTGGTCCTTCCTGAAGTTCCTCGCGCTGAAGGACCCCGCCGCGTTCCGCAACTTCCCCCTCTTCCTGCGGGAGAAGGAGGAGGGCTCCTGGCCGGACCGCGTGGCGGAGTCGCTGAAGCAGTCCTTCGATCTGCCGGTGAAGGACCTGGAACGGCAGTGGCGGGCGTGGCTGCTGGAGATTGAAG
>JBDLIY010000032.1:0-16094 GCA_039714635.1 Planctomycetota bacterium | reverse complement strand
GAAGACCCGGCCCTGGCGATCGGCTTCCGCTGCGTGCGTTGATACCGAGACGGGAACATTCCTTCCAAACCCCCGATACCGGCTACTTCTCTTCCGCCTTCTGCTCCTCGTCCTCCGGCTCCACCGGCGTCGCCGGTTCGAGTTCGATGCGTTCGTCCTCCCCGCTCCGGACGACGATCTCCTTCGTCCATCGCCGGCCGTCCGGGAACGCGACCACGAGAACGTGACGACCGGGAGGAACGCAGCGGAGCGTCCGCCCCCGCACGTCCTCGGACGGAGCCATCTCCCGCCCCTGCAGCCAGGCCCGCGGGAGCGGCCCGGACGGAACGAGGAGCGTGACGGTCGAGGTCGGAACGACCAGGTGGATCGCCTCCCCGACCGTGACCGGGAAGCCGTGGATCCAGACTCCTTCGCCCCACACGCAGACGCGATCCACGGGCTGCCGTCTCCGGAACCTCGCCCGTCCGGACGCATCGGTGACCGCCCACTGATCGTAGAAACCCTCCGCCGCGGCCATCGAGACCCGGACCGTCAGCCCGGGCACGGCGCGGCCGTCTCGACCCCGAACGACGACCTCGATGTCCCGCTCCCCCCGAAGCTCGACGTCGACCGGATCGATCCGCCCGGGCTCGATGTCGACCACCGCCCCTCGCTCCTCCTCCGCGACCTCCACGTACATCTCGCCCGTCGCCCCGAGAGGGCACGAGAACTCGAACCACCCTCCGCGGTACGCGGCGAAGCCACGCCGGAACTCCCCGACCGGCGCGCACCGGAACCAGACCTCCGGCGTCCCCGTCTCATGCAGGACGAAGCTCCCGTCCGCCGGCGTATCACGGCGAACGGTCCGCTCGATCACCCCCTTCGCATCCGCGGGAACAGCCAGAGGAACGATCGTCAGGGGACCGGACGCCGGTTTCACGTGCAGGGCCATGGGAACGCCCGCCGGCACCGGGATCGGTTCCGCGAGATTCTCGAGATGCCGGAAGTCCCCATCCCCGGTCCAGAGCGTGACCCAGGCGCCGAACATCGCCCCCCGCAGCTTCAGGCCCGGAAGCCGGAGCCGGAGAAGCGGCCTCTCGACGACGGGAGGGGGATCCGGCAGTTCGATCTCTCCATCCGAGAGAAGGTCCATGGAGAACGGCCGCCACCAGACCCGGTCGAGGGCGCCCCCCACGCGGATCTCGCACGGTCCCCGCGGCACCCGGAGGACCGCGATGCCGTCCTCCACGACCACATCATCCGAGTGGCCGCACTCCTCGCTGACGATCGTGACGACCGCTCCCTCGGCCCCGGCCCCGGGTCGAACCGTCACTCGAACGGAGTCCAGGCGATCCCCGGCGTCCCCGGTCCGGGGATCGAAGCCCAGGATCAGCGGCTTCGGATCGCGCACCACCGCCGCCTGGTCCGTCTTTACCACGACACCGTGTTTCGCCGGAGCGTGGTCCGTCGCGAGGCCGAGAACCCACGAAGGATCGGCCCCCTCCAGCCGGAACCTCCCGTCCGCGCCCGTCCGCGTGGCCGGGCCCCGCTCCCACACCCGAACCCAGATGTCCGGCAGTGGCCGCCCCTCCGGCGAGAGCACCCGCCCCTCCACGGTGACTCCCGGCTCCGCGACGACCAGCGCGCCTCCGTCGATGTCCCGGAACCACTCCGCGTCCCTCGCGGCCACCCCGCCCCCCTCGATCCAGACGCGGGAATGGTCCGAGCGCCCGAACGCGAAGCGCCCGTGCTCGTCGGTGACACCGCGCTGCTGGGCCGGCGCGTGCCGGCAGCCGTCGTAGAGCGAGATGCGGACGCCCGGCATCGGCCGGCCGAGGGGATCGACGACCCGACCCCGGAACGGACGGCCCCGCGAGAGTTCCAGCACCGGGCTCTCTTCCAGGAGCGCCGGTTCGTGGGGCCACCACCTCCAATGCCGGGTCGCCGTGCGCGGAGCGTATCCATCCGCCACCACGAGCCAGTGGCTCGGGCACGGATCGAGCGCCATCGTGACTTCGACGAAGCCGTTCGCGTCGCTCATCCCCTGCCCGAGCAGCGTCGACCGGCCATCGATCACGATTGTCCCCGATTCCGAGAAGACGCGAACCCGGGCGCCCTCGATCGGAGCGAGAGTCTCCTCGTCGACGATCTGACCGGCCCACAGAAACGTGCGGCCGGACAGGTCCCGGACGTGCTCGCCCGGCAGACGACCGGGGAAGGGCTTCCAGTCCATTTCGGGCAGATAGGATGCGCAGGACGTGACGAGGAGAAACAGGACGGCGGCGGCTCCCGGATGACTGCTCATCACTCTCTTGAACGTCAACCCGCTGAGAGTTCCGCGAGCCGTTGGCCGACCCGGGGCGGATTCAGTCTTCCTCTTCCGACAGCGCAGCCAGCGCCCTCACGACGTCTTCACCCGCCGCACCGCGTCCGCCCACGCCGCGCAGCGCTCGGCCCGCTCCGCCCCGGCCATCTCCGGGTCCGCGCGGCGGTCCGGGCGCCACATCCTGGGAATCGCCTCCGGGCCGGGCAGCACGCCGACGCCGATCCCCGCCAGCGCGGCCGCGCCCAGCGCCGTCGTCTCCGTCACCGCCGGTCGCTCCACCGGGATGCCGATCAGGTCCGCCAGGGCCTGCAGCAGCCAGTCGTTCGCCACCATGCCGCCGTCCACGCGCAACACCTCCGGCGCCGCCGCGCCGTCCGCCGCCATCGCGTCGAGCAGGTCGCGCGTCTGAAAACAGACCGACTCCAGCGCCGCCCTCGTGATCTCCGCCGGGCCGGTCGACCGGGTCAGGCCGAAGATCGCGCCGCGGGCGTGGGCGTCCCAGTGCGGGGCGCCGAGGCCGACGAACGCCGGGACCATGACGACGCGCTCCGCCGGGTCGGCCGCGCGGGCGAGACGCTCGGTGTCCTCCGCCGATTCGAAGAGGCCCAGGCCGTCGCGCAGCCACTGGATCGCCGCGCCGGCGACGAACGCGCTCCCCTCCAGCGCGTACGTCGTCCGCCCGCCGAGGCGGACCGCCACCGTGGTCAGCAACCCGCTCGCCGACGGCACCGCGACGTCCCCGGTGTTCACGACGACGAAGCAGCCTGTCCCGAATGTCGACTTCGTCGCCCCCGGCGCCAGGCACGCCTGCCCCACCAGGGCCGCCTGCTGGTCGCCGGCGACGCCCGCGATCGGGACGCCGGCGTCCGTCGCGCCGAAGTCTCCGGCCGAATCCCGCACCTCGGGCAGGATCGCGCGGGGAACGCCGAACGCACCGAGGAGATCGTCGTCCCAGTCCTGCCGGTGGATGTCGAAAAGGAGCGTGCGGGAGGCGTTCGAGGCGTCGGTGGCGTGGACGCGGCCGCCCGTCAGGCGCCAGACGAGGAAGCTGTCGACCGTGCCGAAGGCGATCTCGCCGGCCTCCGCGCGGGCCCGCAGGCCGTCGACGTGCTCGAGCAGCCACGCGATCTTGGTCCCGGAGAAGTAGGGGTCGACGACGAGGCCGGTGCGCGCTCGGACGAGGTCCGACAGGCCGTCCGCGACGAGCCGCTCGCAGATCGGCGCCGTCCGTCGGTCCTGCCAGACGATGGCCGGGTGGACGGGCTCGCCGGTGGCGCGGTCCCAGAGGATCGTCGTCTCGCGCTGGTTCGTGATGCCGATCGCCGCGACGTCGGCCATGGCGATTCCCGCGTCGGCGACGGCGCCGTCCATCACCTTCACGGTGTCGCGCCAGATCTCCTCGGTGTCATGCTCGACGAGACCCGGCCCCGGGAACCGCTGGGTCAGCTCGGTCTGCGCGCGGCCGAGGACGCGGCCCTCGCCGTCGAAGACCATCGCGCGCGTGGACGTGGTCCCCTGGTCGATGGCGAGGAGGTTCATCCCGGCTACTTGTTCTTCTCCCACCACTGGAGCACGGCGCCCTTCGACTTGAACGAGCGGCCGGTGATCTCGTAGATCACGCGGCGGGCGTGGAACGGGCGGTTCCCCTCGACGTAGGGCGCGAGGTAGGGAACGACCGGCTTGCCGATCTTCTTGCAGGCGTCGAACGCGGCGTTGCGGATCTCCGCCAGCTTGCCCTTCACGCCCCCCATCAGGAGCGGACCGAGGCCCGCGCCGGCGCGACCGTCGCCGGTGTCGCCGAGAGCGCGGATCACGTCCTTCTTCAGCTGGAAGTCCTGGACGGTCACGGCGTTGATCAGGCCGAGGGTCCCCTTCGGACCCAGCGCCTTCAGCTGGTCGAGGGCGTCGCGCGCGATCTTCTTGTTGGTGCTGTAGACGAAGAGGCCGAGGGTGATCGAGGCGTAGCGTCCCTCGACGTCGGAGCGGTCGATCATCTCGCCGAGGATCTCGATGGCCCGGCGCTCCATCTCCTCCTTCTTCCACTTCCGGATGGAGCCGAGTTCCTTCGTCGTCTTCGACCCGCCGATCTTTGAGAGGGCGCCGAACATCATGTCGACGACGGTCTCCTCCTTCTCGCGCTTCAGCGCCTTGACGAGGTGGCGGGCGCCGTCGCCGCTGCCGAGGAGCCCGAGGTACTCGGCGGCCCGCAGGCGAACGTCGGCCTCGCGGCTCTTCAGGTCCTTCGCGAGGGAGTGGACGAGTTTGCGCTCCTCGGAGCCGGCCAGCTTCAGGGTGTCCGGGTCCTCGTTGCGGAGCAGGCGGTAGGCATCCTTCAACATCCCGTTGTAGTGGGAGACCTTCTTGATCGCGAACGAGTACTCCGCGGTGCCGGGCAGGGCGTGCGCCACGATGTCGAGGTAGAGGTCGCGGATGCCCGGGTGGTCCCAGGGGTGGTCCTTCTCGTACTCCTTCGCGGCCTCGAGGTTCTTCTCGACGATGCTCGGCCCCGGCGGGATCGGCTTGGCGTTCGGATCCTCCGGCGTGCCCGGCGGCAGGGCCGGCTTGTGGAGGTCCTCCGGCGGCTCGTCCGGCCAGTCGGGCTGGGGCGCGGCGCGGTTCTCGGGGTCGTCGGGCAGCAGGTTGGCCGGCAGCTCCTTCTTGATCCAGTAACGCATCTGGCCGATCTCGCACATGAGATCGTCGAGCTTCTCCATGTCCTCGGGGTGCTTCTCGCACCACTTTTCGAGGGTGGCGTAGGCCTCGTTCAGGATCTCGAGCGCGGCGACGCGGAGCTTGTTCCGCTCATTGAGCGAGAGGCGCGTATCCACGCACTTGTTGTTGAGCTTCTTCCCCTCCTCGAAGAGCTGGTTGACCTTGTCGAGGTCGAGCTCTTCCGCGGCCGCGGGACCGGCCGTGACGAGAAGAAGAACCGCCGCCGACAGAAGCACCCTCATCCGGATCTGCATGGTTCCCTCGCTTCCTCCAGAGGACAGCGATTCTACCCTCGCTCGAGAAGGCCGCCAGTCAGGATCGCGATTCCGAAGCAGGCGAACACGACGACGATGGCCGCGATCGCGCCCGTGTCCCACAGGCGGACGGCCTTCGGGTAGAGGCGCGTCATGGGCGCGTCCTTCAGCTTCCAGGCGAAGACGATGCCGGCGGCGAGCCCGCCGACGTGGGCCGCCATGTCGATGCCGGGCACCGTGAAGCCGATGACGAGATTGATGACCGTCCACTGGACGACGCTTCGCTTCATGTCGTCGAGCCCGCGGCGGAACGCGAAGACGCCGAGCAGGCCGAAGAGGCCGAACGCCGCGCCCGACGCCCCGGCGGAGAGCGTCCCGCTGTCCCAGTTCCACAGCAGGGTCGTGGCCGACGCCACGATGCCGCACGCCAGGTAGAGCGTGAGCAGCTTCGCGGGGCCGTAGACGACCTCCGCGATACGACCGAGGATCCAGATCACCAGGCAGTTGAAGCCCAGGTGGAGCACGGAGAAGTGCAGGAAGATCGGGCAGACGAGCCGGTGCCACCGGTGCCAGTCTTCGCCGTGGTGCACCTCTGAAAATCGGAGTCCACCGAACATCTCCACGGTGTCGCTGCTGACGCCGAGCATCCCCCCCGACGGCCCGCCCTGGACCACGAGCATGGCGAGGTAGAGCGTCACGTTCAGGCCGATGATCGCCACGGACAGGCCGCCCGCCGGGAGGAAGCGGTCGAAGAGGCCGCCCTCGATGCGAATCTTGTGCGGGATGATGCTCGTCCCGCAGTGCGGACACGTCGTCGCGTCGAGCGGGAAGAACGCGCGGCAGTTCTGGCAGGTGTTCATCCGGGCCAAGTCAGTCCCTCCGGTCTCTCGCGACGGCGAGGATCTCCCGCCGCCCGACGCGGCGCGCGTCGATCACTACGAGTGGAAACTTCGTCTTCTTCAGCATCGCCCGGTACGCCCCCGGCTCGAGGAACACCACGTGGCCGGGGTCCGACGCCATCCGGGCGAGGGCGCGGCGGCCGTGGCCCGGCCCCTCGTAGATCGCCAGGTCGTGCCGATCGAGAGCGACGAGGAACGGGCCCGGACGGAGCTTCACCAGGCCGAAGGTCGCAGCCTCGCCGACCGAGTGCGCCACCGGTTCTACGAGGCGGTCGTACGATTTCACCCGGTCGATCACGGGCAGCCCCGCCGCCCCGATCGCCACGAACAGGAACGCGGCGGCCGCCGCCACCGGCGCCAGGGGCGTCTCGTCCCGCCGCCGGAGCAGCCCTTCCGCCGCCACGATCATCGCCGAGAGCCCTCCCACGGCGAAGATCGATAGCCCCGCGGCGGTCGCGTCCGAGAGTTCACGGATCTGGAACGGGGGCACCCCTTCGAGCCGGGGAGCCACGAGGCGATCGAACAGGAACGGGAACGCGGCCAGCGCGACCCCCAGCAACCCGACCACGGCGAGCATGCCGTCCAGGGGCCAGCGGACCCACGCCCGCCAGCGCGGCGTCCCCGCCAGCCGGACCATCGCGATCCCCGCCAGCGCCGCCAGCGCGGGAAACACCGGCAGGAGGTAGCGCTCCCGCTTCCCCGGGAAGATCGAGAACGCGACGAGGGCGAGGACGACCCAGAGGACGTAGCGCCCCGTCTCCCGGCCTTCGCGGCCGCCGCCCCGCCACTCACGGACCGCGGTGACGGCCATTGCCGGAAGCAGGACCGCGAACGGCAGGAAGAGTGGCGGCAGGACGAACAGGTAGTACCAGGGCGGCCGCTCGTGGCTCGCTCCCGCGGCGACGAGGCGCTTTTCCGCCTGGCCGATCGTCAGGCCGCGAAGGTACTCCCCGTCCCCGCCGAGGCTCGCCGTCGCCGGCACGGCCCACAGGGCGATCAGTCCCAGGAACAGCGGGACACCCCACAGCAGGTGGCGGGGAAACAGGCCGCGCCATCCGTCCTCGAGGACCGCGAAGCCGGCCAGCGCGAAGACCGCGATGAGGATCGGCGCTCCCTTGGTCAGGACGATGGCGGCCAGGGCGGCGTAGCCCGCCAGGTGCCAGGGCCAGGCCCGCATCTCCGCCGCTCGCGCGCGCTGCTGCGCGTAGACCGCCGCCGTGACGAGGAACGTGACGAGCGAGTCGATGCCGACCCAGCTCGACATCTGGACCACGAGAATCGAACACGCGAACGCCACGCCGGCGCAGATTGCTTCCAGCTCCCCGTGGGATCGCCTCACCATCCCGACGAGCAACAGCAGGGTCCCGAGCGTGGCGAGGATCGACGGAATCCGGGACACGGCTCCGCGTGTGGAACCGGCGGTCTTCTGGACCGCGGCCACCATCCAGAAGAACAGCGGCGGCTTCTCTCCGTAGACCTCGTCGTTCAGTCGGGGAACGAGTCCGCTCTCGCCCTTCCCCATCTCCCGGGCGATGGCCGCGTACCGCCCCTCGTCCGGATCCCAGAGGTCCCGGGAGAGGGCGGACGGCAGGACGCACGCGGCGAAGAGAACGACGAGGATCGCGGTGTGCCGGCTCAAGCTGGCCCCGTTCAATCGTGCCGGACGGCGGACATCAGAAGTTCTCGATCGAGGACCCGCCCTGGTAGTTCGGCGCTTCCTTGCTGATCATGATGTCGTGCGGGTGGTTCTCCCGGACGCTCGCCGGGGAGACGCGGACGAACTTCGCCTTGGTGCGCATGTCCTCGATCGTGTGCGCGCCGACGTAGCCCATCCCGGCCCGAACGCCGCCCACGAGCTGGTAGACGTAGTCCGACAGGACGCCGCGGAAGGGGACCCGGCCCTCCACGCCCTCCGGCACGAGCTTCTCCTTGTCCTCGGTGTCGGCCTGGCCGTAGCGGTCCTTGCTGCCCTTGACCATGGCGCCGATGGAGCCCATGCCGCGGTAGCTCTTGTAGGTCCGGCCGCGGAAGATGATCGTCTCGCCGGGGCTCTCCTCGAGGCCCGCGAAGAGCGACCCGAGCATCACGCAGTGGGCGCCGGCCGCGATCGCCTTCACGATGTCGCCCGAGTACCGGATGCCGCCGTCCGCGATGACCGGCACGCCCGCCTTCTCGGCGACGGCGACGCAGTCCGCCACGGCGGAGAGCTGGGGAACGCCGACGCCGGAGATGATCCGCGTCGTGCAGATCGACCCGGGGCCGATCCCGACCTTCACCCCGTCGGCGCCGGCGTCGATGAGCGCCTGGGTTCCGTCGGCGGTCGCGACGTTCCCGGCCACCACGTCCACGTCGGTGTTCGCCTTCAGCCAGGAGACCATCTCGACCACGTTCCGGGAGTGGCCGTGGGCGGTGTCCACGACGAGCACGTCCACCGCTTCCTCCAGCAGCGCCGCCGCGCGCTCGCGGTCGTTCACCCCGCAGGCGGCCCCGACGCGAAGGCGGCCCTTCTCGTCGAGATTGGAGTTCGGGAACTGCTCCATCTTGTTCACGTCCTTGATGGTGATCAGTCCCTTGAGAGCCATCGAGTCGTCGACCAGCAGCAGCTTCTCCACCTTGTGCCGGTGGAGCATGTCCTTCGCCTCGTCCAGGTTGACGTCGAGGGAGGCGGTGAGGAGGTCGTCCTTCGTCATGACCTCGCTGGCCTTGCTCGACGGGTCCCGGTGGAAGCGCAGGTCCCGGTTCGTCAGGATCCCGACCAGGCGGTTCCCTTCGACGATCGGGACGCCGGATATGTGGTTCCTCGCCATCACGTCGCGGACCTCGGCGATCGTCGCGTCCGGCGTCATCGTGATCGGGTCGTAGATGATCCCGGAGAAGGACCGCTTCACCTGGTAGACGTTGCTCGCCTGGTCCGGGATGGAGAGGTTCTTGTGGATGACCCCGAGCCCGCCCTGGAGGGCCAGCGCGATGGCGAGGCCGGACTCCGTGACGGTGTCCATGGCGGCGGACACGACGGGGATGTTCAAGGTGACGTTCCGCGAGAAGCGGGTGCAGGTGTCGACCTCGGACGGAACGACATCCGAGAAGTCGGGGAGCAGGAGGACGTCGTCGAACGTGACGCCTTCGCCCTGGATCCGATCGTACATGGGGCGACCTCGTTTCCTGAGCCCGCGGGCGATGCCGGTCGTGCTCAAAAAAAAAAAGCTGCCCCGGCCGGTCGACAACCAGAACGCGGGGTGAATTGATCGAAGTTACCGGGAGATCGCGGGGGCCGCAAGAAGTGCCGGCGAGTCCCGTTCCGCGGTCGGAATTCTTTTCTGAAGATTTTAGCAATTGCTAAATTACTCAGCTTATGTCCATGGAACGCGACATATGTGAATTGCACGCGAGCTTCTGCACGGTTTTCGGTCACCCGCACCGGCTCCGAATCCTGGAGCTGGTGGGAAAGCGAGAGCGCTGCGTCGGCGACCTCGCGACCGAACTGGGCACGAGCGCATCGAACGTCAGTCAGCACCTCCGCCTCATGAAGGACCGCCGCGCGGTCATCGAGAGGCGGGAGGGCCAGAGGGTCTTCTACCGGTTGCGGAACCGGAAGTTCCTGCGCGCCGCGAATCTCGTGCGCGAGGCGCTTCTCGAGGAGTTCCGCAAGGTCGGGGAAGCCGCCGAGGTTTGAAATGAAGAAGATGACCGTTTTCCTGTCCGGCCTGGTCGTGGGGATCATCGCCCTGGGACTGGCGATCTACCTGCTGGCGCCGGGAATGATGCTCAGCGAGCGCAAGAGCGCGCACGACCTCGACGAGACCGTGAAGCTCATCACCAAGGCGGCGAAGGCCGAAGGCTGGACCGTCTCGGGCGTCCGGAAGCTCGACGAGTCCGTCCGCAAGCACGGGGGCCCGGATCTCCGCGCGGTTCGCCTGGTGGATCTCTGCCACGCCCAGCACGCCGGCAAGATCCTCGTCGAGGACGACGCCCGCGTCGTGTCCGTCCTGATGCCCTGCACGATCTCGGTCTATGAAAAGAGCGACGGCTCGGTCTGGGTCGGCCACATGAACCCCGGCCTGATGGGCCGCGTCTTCGGCGGCGTGATCGCCGAGGTGATGTCCGGTCCCGTGGCCGAGTCGCAGGCCCGGTTCGTGGACAGCATCGACTGAGAAGTCGTCGGAAGACTCCCGTCCGACGATCGTCCGGCGCTGCCTCACTCGTCAATTCACCTCTGTGGTCCCGGGCCTCCCGGATTCCCCGGAGGGAGGTGGCGCCGACGCTCCTTCTTCTCCACGACGTCCTTGATGCGGCAGAGCGCGTGGTTCCACACGACGTCGTGCACGAAGCTGGGGAAGAGCCGGCGGTACAGAGCCCAGACCGCCCTCTTCAGCACACCGGTCCCCCGCGCGAAGTCGAACGCCACGAGAACGGACAGCCGGCAGTCCCGCGATCGCCCCCGGCCCGATCGTCTCTGGTCGATGTCCAGGACCAGGACGCCACCCCGCGCGAATCCGTCCCGGACCCGGTAGATCAGCCCACGGTCCGGATCGAACCTCTCGAGTGACATGCGGAAGGAGAGGGCCTTCAGCCAGATCGAGTACTCGATGACACTTCCGGGCGCGTTCGCCTCTCCCTCGACCCTCCGCACGTCGACGAAGCGCGGTCGGAGGAACTCCTTCTCCCGATCCCCCATCTGACCGAGGACCCCGACGATGCGTCGCGCGGGAGCCCGGATCCGGATCGTGTACATGCGGCCAAAGTCGTGGAACCGCCCGATCCCGTCCCCGAGTCTCTTTCGGAGATCCCTGGTCTTCTCCGCCAGGTCCTCGCGAGGTACGCCGGTGGGGAAGCGACCGAGCCCCGTCCAGCGAAGACCGAAGAGACACTCCGTCAGCCAGTTCCGGACGGTGACCAGCGCCCCCCTCACGAGGAATGAGAGGAGAGCCTGCGGGTGCAGCATGGCGCGGAAGATCCTCGAGTACGTGTCGTCACCGCTGGCCACGCGCCAGAGGATCGCCTCCAGGCGCCGGCGGGACTTCGGCAGCATCCGGCGTTCGCGCAGGATCGCCTGGTAGGTCATGCGACTGAGGAACGGATTCCGGAACGCCAGCGACATCATGAGGAACACGTTGCGACCCGAGCGCAGGTCCGCCTCGAGGCGGCGGATCAGCGGGAGATAGCCGGCCCCCAGGCCGCGACGATCGATCCCCCCGGCGAGCGCGGCATGGGCGAGACCCGATCCCGTCAGGTACGCGGTGTAGATCCCGTCCTTGTACAGCCTCGAGGTGACCATGTCTCCCACGATGCCGATCCGCTCGCCGACGGGCGCGGCGGCGCAGCCGACGACCATGCTCGGCCGGCACACGCAGCTCACCGTTCGCTTCACGAGGTGCGGAGGCAGGATGCGCCGGATGTGGGGAAGGGAGAGGAAGGTCGAAACGATCCGGCCGGCCGAACGGGACGGGACGCCGCGGTCGATGTCGGGGCCGATGAGGACCACCGTCACGAATCTCCCCTTCGGCATGAGCGACCCCATCTCCAGACGAAGGTCCCGAGACCCGAAGAGGATGAACGTGAGGTCGCCGGTCATGGACCCGGCGAACTCCTCGGACAGCTCCAGTTCGAAGATGAGGGTTCGCCGCACCGCGGGCGGCGCGAACCCGGGGATCATCCGGCCCAGATCGCCGATGAGCCCGGTCCGGTCGAGACGTCCCCCCGGCGTCTGGTTCACCCCGCCCGCGAACGCGACGAAGTCGGCCTCGAACGACTCCCCGGAATCGCCCGACGGTTGGCGGAACCTGACGACGGGCCGCTCGCGGTCGGACCTCTCGAGGCCGACCACGGTGCCGTTGACGACCCGGGCTCCCGCCTTCGCGGCCGCGCCGAGCAGGACCGCGTCGAAGCTGAGAAGCCGGAACGAACGGGCGACGGGCCGCGAGCCCCGGTAGACCGAGTACATCCGGCGGTCCTCCGGGACGCCGAGCTCCAGGTTCTTCCAGTGGGACTGCACGGTGATCGTGCGCACGCGGTCCTGAACGATCTCCGGCGGGATCTCGATGCCCAGTTCGTCCAGGACGTCGCTCATCCGGGGCGAGATCCCTCCCGCGCAGTAGTTGCATCCGGAGGTCGGGAGGCGGAGCTGTCCGTCCGGCGCCGTCATCCCGCTCCGGCGCTCGAAGATCCTCACGTCCGGCCGGAACCCCCGCCGACCCGCCTCCCTGAGGAGCGTGATGGCGAAGAAAGAGGCGGCCGGACCTCCTCCGATCACGGCGACCTTCGATCCGTCTTCGAGGCTGATTCCGGGGCGGTGCATCGATCCTGCCTTCTCGTGCTGCGGACGAGCCGTTGTACTCCCCCACGCGGTGCCAGATCAACATTGGTGAGAAACGGTCTCGATTGCACCTTCGGCCGACCGGCGGCGCGGCACCTCACACCGGCAGCAATCGCCCCAGCAGCCATTCCAGGAGCAGCGCGGCCGCGGCGGCGGCGGCGAAGAGCGTCCAGAGTTCCTGACGGGTGTCCTTCAGGCCGCTGCGATCCGGCGCCGGCGTCGGCTCTCCTTCCCGCGCCGCCGCCGCCGTCTCGAGAGGCAGGATCGCGTTCAGCGCGACGGCGTGCTCGTCCTCGCCGACGGCCAGCGTCACGATCCCCTCGACGCGCGCGTCCGGCCTCCAGGCGAACGTCCCGTCGACGACCGCCAGCACCTCCGCCACGCCCGCCCCGGTCGCCTTCACCGCCGCCACGCCGGGCGCGAGGCGCACCGCCGGCGAGAGCGGCTCCCCCATCACCGCCGTGGTCGGGAACGGAGACTCCCGGAGCGACGCGAACCACGCGAGCGCGTTCCGCACGAGCAGCGGGTAGGCGGCGGTCACCGGCAGCGTGGAGTCGCCGGGGCCGAGGCCCAGCCAGACGTAGCGCACGCCGTCGGCCTCCCCCGCCGCCGCCACCGCGCCGTCCGGCACCCGGAGGAGCGTCGTCGCCCCCTCCGGCGGGCGGGCCGCGATCGCGCCCATCACCTGGACCTCCGCGGCGTCCACCTGCCGAGTCACCGGGTGGTCGGCGGCGCGCTCCCAGATCGGGGCGGACGTCACGGCGCCGATCGGCACGAAGCCCAGGGACTCCGGCGGCGGCGTCAGGAGGAGGTAGTTGCCCCGCGGCAGCTTCGCGGGGGGAACGGAATCCGCGATGACGATCACGTCCAGCTTCGAAGCCGCCCGGGCGAGCCGTTCCGGGGGCAGCGTCCCCGACTTCTCTTCGTCGAGGAGCGGCGCCACGACGCGCAGGGCGGCGGCCAGGAACGGGTCGGGGCCCTTCTCCGTCACGAGCCCGAGCGCCAGGCGGCGGGGACTCGGGACGACCGCCGTCACCTCGTCGTCGAAGGCCGGTCCGGACGCCGGCTCGAGACGGACGACCAGCGTGCCGCCCTCGCCGCGTGGCACATCGAAGGTCTCCTCCTCCACGGCCGGCCGGCGGGCGATCTCCTCGTCGCCGAGCGTGACCACGATCCTGGCGCCGTCGACGGCACCCCAGGTCCGGAGGAACACCGCGACGTTGTCGGAGACGACCTCGGCGTTGAACGCCGTGATCCCCGAGGTCTCCCCGCCGACGGGCTGGACCACGACGCCTTCGGGAACGTCCGGGTCGACGCCGATCGCGACGACGCGGCCCTGCGCCAGGCCGTCGCGCAGCGCGTCCCTCGCCAGCGGCCACGCGGCCGTCGTCAGCCCGGGCCTCGCGTCGGCGAGAGCGCCGACGGCCACCATCGGATCCGTTTCCCGCGAGACGAGCAGCCGGGGACGCTCGGAGATCGCGAGAATGGTGACGGGATCGAAGGCGGCCTTGCGGGCCAGCTCGTTCGCCGCGATCTCCACCGCGCGGTCCCAGCGCTCCCCCGTCATCCGGGCCGAGGCCCCGATCGCGATCAGGAGCGGTTTCGGCGGCGGCGCGGGCTCGCCGGTGACCGGCGCGGCGGCCGACATCGACGCGCCGCCGACGGCGGCGAGAAGAAGCAGCAGGGAGAGCAGGCCGGTCAGGAACCGGAGCGCGACGCGGCGCGGCGTCCGGCCCACGACCTGCTCCCAGAGGAGAAGCGACGGCACGAGGTGCTTCTTCTTCCGCCGCCGGATGAAGTGCAGGACGACGATCGGCACTCCGGCCGCGGCCAGCCAGAGGAGTTCGGGGCGGAGGAGGTTCAACGCACGACCCCTCCCCGGCGGAGGATCGTCAGAACGGCCGGGCCGAAGGGCAGGTCGGAGCGGACGCGGGCGTGGCCGATCTCCCGGCGCCTCGCGAAGCTCTCGGCCCGGGAGCAGAACAGCGACCAGACCTCGCGGTACTCCTCGAGCAACTGGTCCGTGACGCGGACCTCGCGGATCCGGCCCGTCTCCGAATCGAGCAGGCGCAGGCTGCCCGAAAGCTCCGGCTCCTCCTCCTCGGCGGAGACGACGTGGACGAGGAAGACGCGGTGCCGCCGGTGGAGCAGGTACTCGACGGCGCGCTGCCAGCCCTGCGGGTCGAGGAGGTCGGAGATGACGATCGCCAGGCGGCTCCTCCGGGCCGGGCCGAGCGCGCGGCGGACGGATCCGTAGAGGTCCGTCTCTCCCTCCGGAGCCTGCTCGAGCAGGTGCGAGAACAGGGCCGGCGCGTGCAGCTTGCCGGAGAAGCTGCGGATCTCATTCCCCGGCACCGGCACGACGGTCACCTGGTCGAGGTGGGAGAGCGCGATGTAGCCGAGCGCGGCCGCGATCCGCCGGGCGAAGTCGAGCTTCGTCGGCGTGCCGAAGTCCATGGAGAGCGAGCGATCCACGAACAGCAGAACGTCGGCGCTCTCCTCCACCTCGAAGACCTTCACGAAGAGCGAGTCGAGGCGACCGTAGATGTTCCAGTCGACGTAGCGGAGGTCGTCGCCCCGGCTGTAGGAGCGGTAGTCACGGAAGAGCGTCCCGGAGCCCGTGCGCCGGCTCGCCCTCTCCCCCCGCCGCGAACCGGCCCGGATCTGCTTCGCGGTGAGGTCGAGGTAGGAGAGCGTCTTGAGGAAGTCCTCGTCCCCGAAGATGTCGGCCGGCGAGCTCATTTCTTCTTCTTCGCGTCCGCGTCCTTCAGGAGTTCGAAGTACTTCGTCACGAGGTCGCGATCCTTCGCGAGGACGCGTTCCGTGGGCACGCCGGTGCCGCCGCGCCGCCCCGCCGCCGCGGCCGCGTCGTCCATGCTCAGGCGCCGCGGCGGCGCGCCGGCGGGCGCGTTCTCGTCCGGCACGAGCGCGATGCCCTTCTTCTCGACGACGTCCCCTTCCCCGACGAAGGGATCGACGAGGCGGTCCTCCACGTCCATCGGGGGCGGCGCCTCTTCGCCGCCTCCCTCGGGCTCCGGTTCGGGTTCCGGCTCGGGTTCGGGTTCCGGCTCGGGCTCGGGCTGCTCCTCGGGCTCCGGGGGCGGAGGAGGACCGCCGCCACCGCCGCCGCCGCCGTCACCCTGCTCGATCTCGAACTCCGCCTCCTCGGAGACGGCGGCCAGTTCCCCCTCCGCCACCAGCGCGGCGATCCGGTGTTTCCCGGGCTGGAGCTTCTCCGCCATCTTCTCGACGGTCCGCCCGTCGATGCTGATCACGGCCTTCCCGCCATCCCCCG
Source organism: Planctomycetota bacterium (assembly GCA_039714635.1). Classification (GTDB taxonomy): domain Bacteria; phylum Planctomycetota; class JAJSAM01; order JAJSAM01; family JAJSAM01; genus JBDLIY01. The sequence goes on along the minus strand of JBDLIY010000032.1, from coordinate 316 downwards.
GATCCACGTGGATCTCGTGTTCCGTCTCGTAGAGTTCCCCGTTCAGCGCCAGCCCCACCTTCAGGTCGTGGGGGTTCGCCATGTGCCCGCCGGAGTTCGCGAGTACGAAGAGCAGGATCGGCTCGTCCTCCCGGTACCGCTTCTTCGCCGGGATGACCCGCACGACGACCTCGTCCGGCGGCCCGGCCTCGGCCTCCGTCCCGCCCTCGGGTTCGGTCTCCGGGACCAGGCTCTCGAGTTCCGCCTCCGGTTCCGGCTCCTCCTCCCCGGGTCCGGCCGCCGGCGTCTCGCCGCCGGGCAGGACACCGCCATCGGC
>JBDLIY010000031.1:0-16123 GCA_039714635.1 Planctomycetota bacterium | reverse complement strand
GTTGCCCCCCGAGCGCAGGCGGTAGGCCTCGTTCAGGCAGTCCTTCACGAGGTTCTTCTCGATCCGGAGCGCCTCGGGGTAGGTCCCCTTGCTCACCTTGACGACGTCGCCGGCCGACGCGTCGTCGATCGCGTCCTGGATCGACTCGTAGTCCTTCGGTACTCGGAGAGTCTCGCCCCATGCCGTCGTGGCCGCCACCGCCAGCACCAGGCAGACCCAGATTGCACGCCTTCCCATTTCACCCTCCGTGGTCAACGAAGCTGCTCACTCCCCCGCACGTCGAGTATCGCGCGACCGGAGGGTGACCGTCAATGGGACCGGGCGTTGCCCGGGGCTATTTCGGAGGCCGAGGTTCCATGACGACGTCGACCTTCGTCGTCTCTCCCGAGACGACCTTCACCTCCACCCGCTTCACCGCGAGGTCCTTGCGCCACACGTTGATCTTCCAGGTACCGGTCTCGAGCTGGCGGCTCGTGAAGACGCCCGGCTCGCCGCGGTCGACGTGCAGCGTGCTCCAGACGTTCCCCTTCGAGTTGTAGCTGAACATCAGTCCCTCCACGGGCTTGCCCTCCCGGTCCTTCACCCGGAAGACGATCGTGCCGGGGACGAGCTTCTCCAGCGAGAAGTCCACCCCCGTCCGGAGTTCGCCGGAGGCCAGGTCGATGTCGCTCTCCCCGCGACGGAAGCCGCGGAGACTCACGAAGAGCCGGTACTCCCCTGGCGGGACGCTCCGGAACCGGTACCGACCCTCCTCGTCCATCGTGGCCGTCCCCGCGTGGCTCCAGGGCTTGACCACGTAGATCGCGATGTGGACCTTCGCCGCCGGCGGCTTCCCGGTCTCGGCGAGGGTGATCCGCCCCTCGATCCCGGATTCCTCGAGCTGGAGCGTGACCTCCTGGCCGCGGCCGTCCAGTTCGAGGTCGGCGAGGCGCACGCTGAACGAGTTTCCCTTCATCGCGGACTGGACGATGACGGACTGGGGACCCGTCCCCGCGTTCGCCATTGTGAAGCGCCCCTCCTCGTCCGTGTGGACCTGCACAGGCTGGTACTTCCCGTCCCGGAAGTTCCCCTTGTCGTCGAGCGGCGCGATGCGCACGATCACCCTCGGCAGCGGGTTTCCCTGCGCGTCGAGGACGACGCCGGTGAGAGTCCCGCTGCCCGTGAAATCGACGGTCGTAGCCTTTCCCGGAGAGACATTCGTGAACTTCGACTGGTTCGCGATGCGGAAGTAGTCGGCGGCGCTCTCGCCCTCCTTCTTCTTCTCGCGGCAGCGCACGGAGTAGCTCCCCGGAAGGAGCCGTTCGGCGCGGTATTTCCCCTCCTCGTCCGTCCGCGTCGTGTGGTAGCTCCCTCCCACGGTGCCGGAGAGCGTGATGAGCGCCCCGGCGACGGGGTTGCCCTCCGCGTCCGTCACCGTGCCCTCGATGACGCCGACTTCGCCTTCGGCGCCCGCTCCTCCGCCGGCGAGGACGACGGCGACGCCCTCGAGGCCGGAGCGATCGGTGACCTGGAGGCCCGTCATGCCCCTCGGGGCGTGCTTCCAGTCGTTGGCGTCGAGCCTCCAGAACCCGACGGGCACGTTCTCGAACCGGAATTCCCCGCTGCTATCGGTCGTCTTCGACCGACTGCGCTTCTCCCCCTCCGGCAGCTTCACGTCGCCGCTCCGGTAAGAGTCGAACGCGATCGTCACCTTCGCACCCTCGAGCCGGGTCCCGTCCGAGGAGCGCACCTGCCCCGCGAGCACACCGATCGGCGCGGAGGAGATCGTCGGAAGCGGGTCTTTCTTCATCCAATCCGGGAACTTGTCCACGAGGACCTTGTCGGGTGGCGACGACTCCGCCCATTCCCCGCCGGACTCGTAGGGTTTCGGATCACCCCAGGCCTCCGGAGCCTCCGGCCCCCGCGCCACATCCACGTCCTCCGGGCGATCGGACGGCACCTCGACGTCGCCGTCCCCGGGCCCGAGCATCAGCCCGACCCCGACGATCAGCAGGACGGCCGCGGCGAGCGCGGCCACGATGAGTTTCTCCCGGCGTTTCGGCATGGCTTCGTTCCTCTCCGGCATGGCCTCGATCAAAGCCCGTCGACGGGCCTCGCCAGCTAGCTGCCGCCGGCTCTCCGGCGCGGCGTCGGCGAGGGCCTCGGCGATCTCGTCGTGCAGGCGGTCGTCGGCCCCGCAGTCGGGGCAGTCCCTTCCGTTCATGGCTCCTCCCCGAGCCGTCTCTTGAGCGTCGTCAGTGCGCGGGCGATCCGCCGGGAGACCGTCGACAGGCTCGTCCCGAGCACCATCGCGATCTCGCGGTAGGAGAGCCCCTCGACGTAGTGGAGCAGGACCGGCGCACGCAGCCGCCGGGGCAACTCGCGCACGGTGCGGCGGATCATCGCCGCCCGCTCGGCCCGGCGCGCCGCCTCCTCCGGGCCGCCCGTCGGATCGGCCGGCTCCTCCGGGGACACCGCGAGGTCGTCCGCCCGCCGTCGGCCGGCGTCGGCGGCACAGCGCGCGGCGATCCGACCGAGCCACCGGATGTAGGAACGGGGCTCCTCGAGCTTCGAAAGACCGCGGACCACCCGGACCAGCGCGTCGGCCGCCGCCTCCTCGGCGGCGAGGGAGTCCCCCAGGTGCGCGCGGGCGACGGCGTGGACGATGCCGGCACTCTCGCCGAGCAGGTCGTCCATCCGTTCCGGATGCCCGTTTCGCACCGCCGACACCAGCCGACTGAGCTCTTCGACGCGGTCCAGGTGCTCCTCCATGAATAGGACCGGCCGGGAGGGCGGTCCGTTCCGCGGAAACTTCGCGAGGGTGTCGATTCTACGCCAGGGTGCTCGGGGACAACCGGGCGAACTCCTGGGACAGCCGCGCCTACGGGGCCGTGCCCGTGGCTTCGCTGATCGGCGCGGCCCAGTATCTGCTCAGCTCACCGATCCGTTTCGGAGTGCTCTGAAGCCCCGGACAACTCCATGGTCTCCCCACCGGACGGGCTATGATCGGAGCCCCGTGTCCGACTTCGAGGTCCCCCGATGAATCACACGAAACCCTTCCGACTCGCCGTCGTCCTCGCGATTCTCTTCGTGGCGGCCTGCGGCGGGCAGGACCCGGCCGATCCCGCCGCCGCGTCCGGCCACCCGCTCCTCGGGGAACGGCCGGAGGCCGGGCCGGACGCCGGGGAGACCTTCGGCGGGGTGATCCGCCGGGTCGCCGCCGGTGACGCCCCGGCGACCGGCCTGACGGTCGACTATCCCCTCGACGAGTCGATCTTCCCGCCGGACTTCGTGGCGCCCACGTTCCTCTGGCACGACGCGGCGGACGGGGTCGACACCTGGCTCGTCACGATCGCCTTCGCGACCGGAGAGCCCCTCCACGTCCTCGTGCCGGGCTCTCCGCGGCGCGAGCCGGTCTACGATCCGATGGCGTTCGGAGAGACGAACGAGCCGTACCTCGGCAGCGAGTACCAGCGGTCGGCGCGGACCTGGACGCCGACGGCGCCGCTGTGGGAACAGATCCGGACGCGCTCCGTCGAGGCGACCGCGACCGTCTCCTTCACGGGGTTCGCGGCGGCGAAACCGGCGCGGCCGGTCACCCGCGGCGAGGTCCGCATCACGACCTCGCGCGACCCGGTCGGCGCGCCGATCTTCTACCGGGACGTGCCGCTCATGCCGGGCGCGGGGAGGGAAGGGAAGATCCAGCCCCTCGATCCCGCGGCGACGGATCTCATCGCCTGGCGCCTGCGCGACCTGTCGAAGCCGGAGTCCCGGGTCGTCCTGCGGAGCATGCCGGCCTGCGGGAACTGCCACTCGTTCTCCCGGGACGGGAAGACGCTGGGGATGGACGTGGACGGGCCGCACGGCGACAAGGGGATGTACGCGCTCACGGACATCGAGCCGGACCTGGTGATCGGCACCGACGACGTCCTCACCTGGAACTCGTTTTCGGGCAAGCCGGAAGGGCACACCACGATCGGGTTCCTGTCGCGCGTCTCCCCGGACGGGCGGACCGTCGTCTCGACGGTCAACGAAGCGCTGTACGTCCAGAACTTCCTCGACTACCGCTTCCTCCAGGTCTTCTACCCCACGCGCGGAATCCTGGCCTTCTACTCGCGCGATGATGGAGAAATCCGCCCGCTGCCGGGGGCCGACGATCCGGCATACGTCCACTGCGCGGCCGTCTGGACCCCGGACGGTCGTGACCTCGTCTTCTGCCGCGCCACGGCCTGCGACCCCGAGCCCCCTGACGGGAAGATGCCCGAGTACTCGAACGATCCGAACGAACTCCCGATGAAGTACGACCTCTACCGGATCCCGTTCGACGGCGGCAAGGGCGGGACGCCGGAGCCGATCGAGGGCGCGTCGGCCAACGGGATGAGCAACTCGTTCCCGAAGGTATCGCCGGACGGGAAGTGGCTCGTCTGGGTGAAGTGCCGGAACGGCCAGCTGATGCGGCCGGACGGACGACTCTGGATCGTCCCCCTCGAGGGCGGCGAGGCGAGGCAGATGCGGTGCAACATGGAGACGATGAACTCCTGGCACAGCTTCTCGCCGAACGGCCGGTGGATGGTCTTCACGAGCAAGACCCACACGCCCTACACCCAGGCGTTCCTGACGCACATCGACGAGGACGGCAACGACTCCCCGGCGATCCTGATTCCGAACTCCACGGCGGACAACCGGGCGGTGAACCTCCCCGAGTTCCTGAACGCGCCCGCCGAGTCCCTGCAGACGATCTCCGTGCCGGCCGTGAACCACCACGCCCACTTCGTGGCGGCGGAGCGGCTCATGCTGGAGTCGAAGTTCGAGGAGGCCATCGCGTATCTCGAGCGCACGTTCGAGACCGATCCCCTCTTCGTCCGGGCGCACCACTCCCTGGGCGTGTGCCTGGCCCAGATCGGGAAGCACGAGGAGGCGCTCGCCCACTTCGTCTTCGCCCGGGAGCACATGCGCGACAACCCCCTGGCGCTCTACAACGTCGGCGTGACGAGCCTGAACCTGGGCCGGTCACGGGACGCGATCGACGCCTTCCGGCTTCTGAAGAAGGAGCACGCGGACTATCCGCAGATCGACGAGCGCATCCGGGCGGCGGACGAGCAGATGTTCCGGCTGGAGGCGACGATCGAGCGCTGCCGGCAGGACGTGAGGAAGAACCCGGCGGACGGGAAGCTCCGGGGGACTTTCTCGGATCTCCTCGCCAACGCCGGGCGCCGACGCGAGTCCCTCGAGCATCTCGAGAAGGCCGTGAAGCTGGCGCCGGACGACGTCGCGCTCCTCCGCCGCCTGGCGTGGGTCCTGGCGACGAACCGGGACCCGGCCCTTCGGAACGGTCCGTTGGCCGTGGCCGTAGCCGGGCGCGCGCTGGCCGCGGAGAAGGGCCGCCCCGTCTACCTGCTGGAGGTGATGGCCGCCGCGCTCGCGGCCGCCGGCCGGTACGAAGACGCCGTCCGCACGGCGGAGGAGTCGCTCACGCAGGCGAAGAAGAAGTCCGGGCTCTACGCATCGCTCGTCCAGTGGCGGCTCGAGCACTACCGCGAAGGAAAGCCGTGGCGACAGCCGCCCGTCCGGTGAGCCGTTTCGAGGCCGAGCCGCTCGGGAACCTGCCGGAGGACAGCGCTGTCCCCGCGGAGGGACAGGCCGGCGCCTGATCCGGGCGTGCCGGGGTTCGGAACGCCGGTTGCGTCCGGTCGTGCATGCGACACGCGACCATCATCCCGCTGCTGCTGGGTCTGCTGGCCTGCTCCGTACCCGACGGCAACCCCGAACATCGGAAGGTCCGCCTCGTCGCCGACACCGGCGAGGAGGGATACGGTGAGTCCTTCTCGGAGGAGAGGTACGAGAAGTTCGACGACTGGCGCTGGGAAGCCGAAGGGCTGCCCGACGCGGTGAGGTTCGAGATGGACCGCGTCACGCGCCACCGGCGCTACGTCGTCATGGAGTACTGGATCCGCGTGGCCGAGTGGGCGCCGCCGGGGACCTACCGGTTCCGCGCCCGGGTCACCCTGAGCTACCTCCTCTTCCCCGAGGAGGACATCGAGCTGCAGTTCGTCCTGCGCGTCCGGGAGGGGTTCGACGGCGGACGGAGCCTGCAGGTCCGGCACGAGATCCCCGACGAGTCGGGGGTGGTGCCCGTTTCGATCGACACCGGCGGCTGAAGTCGTAGGGCCTCGACGGCCCCCCGGGTACCATCGGCGGATTGTGCGCCCATTTCGGGCCCGGGAAACAAACGATGCAGCCGGAATCGATTCGCAACGTCGCCATCATCGCCCACGTCGACCACGGGAAGACGACCCTCGTCGACAAACTCCTCTACCAGTCCGGGATGTTCCGGGACGCGGAACTCGACCGCCTCGCCGGAGGCCAGCACAACCTGATCCTCGACTCCGATCCCCTGGAGCGCGAGCGCGGGATCACGATCCTCTCGAAGAACTGCTCGATCCGCTACGCCATGCCGGACGGGAACGAGGTGAAGATCAACGTCATCGACACGCCCGGTCACGCCGACTTCGGGGGCGAGGTCGAGCGCGTGCTCGCGATGGCGGACGGCTGCCTGCTCCTCGTCGACTCTTTCGAGGGGCCGATGCCCCAGACGCGGTTCGTCGTGCAGAAGGCGCTGGAGCACGGCATGCGGCCCATCGTCGTCGTCAACAAGGTGGACCGGCCGGACGCGCGGCCGGACGATGTCGTCAACGAGGTCTTCGACCTGCTCGTGGCGATCGGCGCCGACGACGAGGCGCTCGACTTCCCGATCCTCTACGCCTCCGCCCGGGACGGCTGGGCGGTGACGGACCTCGAGGATGAGCGGCGCGACCTGCGGGTGCTCCTCGACGCGATCGTCGACCACGTCCCGCCGCCGCGCGTGAAGCCGGACGAGCCGCTGGCGATGCTCGTCACGACGCTCGACCACTCGGAGTTCGTCGGCCGCATCGCGATCGGCCGCGTCTCCGCGGGCACCGTCCGCACGGGCCAGGAGGTAGCGGTGATCCGTCCCGGCGAGGTCGCCGAGCGACGGAAGGTCCAGGAGGTCTTCCGCTTCGAGGGCCTGGACCGGGCGAAGGTGGAGTCGGTCGGCGCCGGGGACATCTGCGCCCTCGTCGGCCTCGACCCGATCCACCTCGGCCAGACGGTGTGCGACCCGGTGACGGCGAGGCCGATCGACTCGACGCCCGTCGACCAGCCGACGCTCCACATGACCTTCCGCGTGAACGACGGGCCGTTCGCGGGCCGCGAGGGGAAGTACGTCACGAGCCGCCAGGTGAAGGACCGCCTCGACCGCGAACTCCTCGCCAACGTCGCCCTGCGCGTGGAGCCGGGCGCGAGGCCGGAGGAGTTCCGCGTGTCCGGCCGCGGCCTGATGCATCTCGGCATCCTCATCGAGAACATGCGCCGCGAGGGCTACGAGCTGACGGTCGGCAAGCCGCAGGTGATCGAGCGCGAGATCGACGGGAAGCGGTGCGAGCCGATGGAGCAGCTCGTCGTGGACTGCCCGGCCGACGTCCAGAACGCGGTCATGAGCCTCACCGGCTCGCGGCGGGCGGAGCTGGTCAGCGTCGAGCCGAAGGCGGGCGCCTCGGGCTTCGTCCACATGGAGTTCGTCATCAGCGCCCGCGGTCTGATCGGGCTCCGGAGCCGGATGATGACGGCGACGCAGGGCCAGGCGATCGTGCACCACTCGTTCCACGGCTACCGGCCGGTGGGCGGAGAGCTGCCGGGCCGCGCGGCGGGTGTGATGATGGCGACGGAGGGCGGCCGCGCGACGCCGTACGCGCTGGACATGCTCGACGACCGCGGCTTCTTCTTCGTGAAGCCCGGCGACCAGGTCTACGAGGGCCAGGTCGTCGGCGGTCACTGTCGCGACAACGACATCGTGGTGAACGTGGTGCGGGCGAAGAAGCTGACGAACTACCGCGCCGCGGGCAAGGACGACGCCGCGAAGGTGCGCCCGTTCCGCCAGATGAGTCTCGAGGACTGCCTGGAGTACATCGAGACGGACGAGCTGGTGGAGGTGACGCCGAACGCGGTGCGGATGCGCAAGCGGACGCTTTCCGCGTCCGAAAGAAAGCGCCAGTCCCGAAACCGGTAATACGGAGGCGCAACCGTTTTTACCGGATTCGCCCGACGTCGCGACTCCCACCCTGTTCCGGTAGGATCCCCCGCCATGGGCGACGCCGAATCGAACATCGACCGCGAAATCGAACGCTTCCAGGACGAGACCGACTCGGCGGCGGATCTGCCCGGCCGGATCCGCGTGAACCTCTTCCGCTTCGCCCGAGCCTTCCCCCACCGCGTCCAGTGGTGGTTCGTCACGCTCGCCGTGATCGGCGCGCTGGCCTGGTTCGTCCACGGGACCTTCCTGGTGGCGGCCGTGCCGGTCCTCATCTGGATGCGCCGCCACTGGCGGAACCTCCGCGGCCACTTCCTCAGCGGCTGCCTCAACGCGGCGAAGGTGGTCTCCCTCGACCCGCCGCTCGTCGCGGCCTCCACCGACCTCGACGTGAACGAGGATTCCTCGTCGCCCTGCCCCGTCCTCCGCATCCTCCCGCAGCCGCTGGGCCTGATGGTCCCCGGCGATCCCGAGATCGGGCGGCGGGCCGCGACGGTCTCCCTCTACGGCTGGACGATCGGCGACCGCGACCACTGGAGCACGTTCCATCCCTTCCTCGTCGACGTCGCGACGGGCAACGCGGAGAAGATCCGGGAGTCGATCGACCGCCTGGACGACGAGGACTGGGCCGACCTCGAGTTCGCCCTCGCCCAGGTGCCGCAGCCCTACACCCCCGGCCTCTACCGCATCTACGAGCCGCTCGAGCGGCCGCTTCCGGCGGAGCCGACGCCGGAGGAGATCGAGAAAAAGCTCAACCGGCACGTCGCGCGGCGGCAGGATCGCCTGGGCTGGCACCCGAAGGGCCAGATCGACGCGGAGTCGATGCAGACGGCCCTCGGAACCTGGGCGGCGGGCGCGAGGGCGGAGGACGCGATCGCCCTGATCGACCACCTCGGCGGCGACAGGGGGAAGTCCGGCTTCCTCGTCACGTCCGACGGGATCTGGTACGGCCTGAGGGACGTGGGCGACGGCTTCTTTCCCTGGCGGGAGTTCCGGGGGACGCATCTCTCGCCGGACGCCCTGGAGATCACGCTGACGACCGGCACGCGGCTCCACCTCACGCTGGACCACTTTCTCCCGGAGGCCCGCGAGGGTCTCGACCTGTTCTTCCGCGGCCTGGAACCCGGCGAAGCGGAGTAGGATCCCGGGTTAGAATCCCCGGGGCATGCGGCGGCTCCTGATTCCCCTCCTGTTCCTGGTCTTCCCGACGACGGCCGTCGCCGGCAACGAAGTCCTCCTCGCTCCCGGCACTCCCTTCGAGACGCCGGCCTACCTCGTCTCCGGCAAGGAGGCCGGCCCGACCGTCGTGATCGTCGGCGGGATGCACGGCAACGAAACCGCCGGGTGGCGGGCGGCCCGCTGCATCCGCCACTGGCCGCTGGCGAAGGGCCGGCTCGTCGTGATCCCGACCGCGAACCGGCTCGGCATCCGGAAGATCGTCCGCAAGGTTCCCGCGGAGAAGCCCTACGACCTGAACCGCTGCTTCCCGTCGAAGGAGGGCGGCGAGATCGCGGGACCGCTGGCGAAGGATATCTGGGCCCTGATCGAGCGCGTGAAGCCCGATTGGGTGGTCGACCTCCACGAGTCGTTCAACTACCGCTCGGCGTCTTCGGAGAAGCGGAAGTACCTCGGCAACACGCTGATCTGCTGGCCGCACGACGAGACGTTCGCCGCGGCGAAGGAGATGACCGCCGCCGCGAACGTCCTCACGTCCCGCAAGGACCGGAAGTGGCAGGTGCTGCGCTCCCCCATCGAGGGCAGTCTGGCCCGCGCCGCCGCGACCCGGCTCCGCGCGCGCGCGCTGATCGTCGAGTCCTGCCGCAAGGACCACCTGGCGATCCGCGTCCGCCAGCACCGGATCGTCGTCTTCCGCCTGCTCTCGCGCCTCGGGATGCCGGCCGGGGGCGCGTCGCCGTACACCACGCTCCCGGCGGAGCGCGAGCCCGGGCGGATCCGCGTGGCCCTGTTCAACACGATCGGCACCGGGCTCAACAGCGCCTGGAAGGTGGAGCGCTGCCTGACGACGGACGCGCGGTTCGTCTGCCGGCGGATCACGGCGACGGAGATCATGGCCGGCGCCCTCGCGCCGTACGACGTCGTCGTCTTCCCCGGCGGCCTGGCGTCGACGTCCGGAAACGCGCTCACGAAGAAGGGCCGGGCCGCGGTCCGGAAGTTCGTCGCGGACGGCGGCGGGTACCTCGGCGTCTGCGCCGGCGCCTACCTCGCGGCGACGGGCTACGAGTGGTCGCTCTCGATCCTCGACGCGCGGATCGTCGACATGAAGCACTGGGCGCGCGGCACGGGGACGGTGCGCCTTTCGACGACGTCGCTCGGCCGCCGGATGCTGGCGGAGAAGCGGAGCGAGGCCAGCGTGCGCTACGGCCAGGGCCCTCTCCTGGCGCCGGGGGGAAGCTCGAAACTCCCCGACTACGAAACGGTCGCGACCTACACCACGGAGATCGCGAAGAACGGTGCGCCGAAGGGGATCATGAAGGGCAAGCCGGCGCTCGTCCGATCGCGTTATGGCAAGGGCCGCGTCGTCGCCGTGAGCCCGCACCCCGAGGACTCCCGGGACCGCACGCTGCGCGCGTGGGTTCGGCGGTCGGTGGAGTGGGTGGCGGGAAGCCGCGGCGGAAGCAGCCGTCAGTCCCGGAACAGCTCGTCGAGGAACACGTCCGGGTCGTTCAGGAACGACTTCGTCGTCAGGTAGTGCTCCGTCTCTCGGTATTCCATACGCTGGATCCCCTCATCGGAGAGCTCGTAGATCCAGGCGTCGGGGTAGGCGAGCAGGATCGGGGAGTGCGTCGCCACGATGAACTGCGAGCCGTCCCGCACCAGATCGTGAACTCGGCGCAACACCGCCAGCTGCCTTGTCGGCGACAGCGCCGCCTCCGGTTCGTCGAGGAGATAGAGGCCGTCGCCGCGCAGGCGGTTGAGAAAGAGCGCGAGGAACGACTCCCCGTGGGACTGCTCGTGCAGACCGACGCCGCCGTAGGCATCGATGATCGGCGGACCGTACTGCCAGCTCTCCCCGATCTCCCGGTCGATCGCCTCGATCGCGGTGGCGACGTTGTGATAGCTCTCGGCACGGAGGAAGTACCCGTCCCGCGGACGGCCCCGACCCGAACCACGCCGGAGTCGCAAGTACTCGTGGAGACACGAGTGGGACGCCCGAGTCGAGAACGAGAGACTCCGGCTGCCGCCCTCGGCATTGAACCCGGACGCGACTGCGATCGCCTCGACGAGCGTGGACTTCCCGGTTCCGTTCTCCCCGATGACGAAGGTCACGGCCGGGTGGAACTCGAGGACATCCAGCGCCCGGACCACGGGCAGCGAGAACGGGTATGCGTCGAAGCCCGGCACCTGCTCCCGCTTGAGGAGGACGCTCTCCAGGTAGGCCCCGGTCTTCACGACGCCCTCCGGCGATGGATCAGCAGGTACACCGGAAGACACACCGGCGACCACGTCGCCGGGTCCAGTGCCGCCGGCAGGAGCGCCCGGGGCCCGATCCGATCCGGCGCCAGGGACCACGCGGCGACGGAGAACACGAGGCTGAAAAGCGGGACCGTGGAGAAGCTCTCGCCGCGCAGGCGGCCGCCGAGGATGCCGAGGATATTGCCGACCGCGAGAACGGTGGCGGCGGAGAGCAGGACGATCGCGGCGATGGACACGCCGTCATCCTACCGGGCGGGCCCGACAGGTCCGGGCGAATCCGGTGAAAACGGTTCCGCCTCCGTACTACCGGATTCGGTGCCGGGGCGGGGTATACCTCTCGGGGTATTCCTCTCAAGCATCCGCTCCGATTCGGCCGATCTCGAAAACGGATCTGAATCGGGAGTGAAAGATGCCCAAGCAGAGGCGTAAGCAGGTCGTCGTCGACAAGCGGTTCCAGCTCGGCGTGGCGGCCACCATCGTGATCTGGATGTTCTCCTACCTCATGCTCTTCAGCATGTTCGTGGTCGTCGCGCCGGTCATCTTCCGCATGGCGACCGGAGGGCAGCTGCCGACCGTGCTCGAGGTCTACGAGGACTTCCGGAGCATCTTCGCGCGCCTGATCGTCCCGATGACGCTCAGCCTGACCATCCTCGGGATCCACGCCGTCCTGTTCCTCCACCGCGTCGCCGGCCCCGCGTACCGCTTCAAGATGTGGCTCAAGGGCGTCCGCGACGGCGATCTCGTCCACGGCTGCTACCTCCGCAGGGCCGACATGCTGAAGGACGTCGCGAGCGCGATGACGGAGACGGTCGAGGTCCTGAGAGAGGACGTCGCCAAGGCGCAGGCCGGCGACCTGTCGGCGCTGGACAAGTACAGGACCGACCTGGTGGAGAAGGACGTCGAGGAGAAGGTCGAGGAGCCGGTAGCGGTCTGAGGGTCACCGCAGGTCGAGAGTGAGAGGGATCGTCACCGGGGTCTCCGCCGGTGTTCCCGGAGCCGGCTTGACCGGGATCCCGCTCGCGATCACCCCCGTAACGCTTCCGTCGTCGGGCACGCACAGGAGTTCCGGAGCCCCGCGTCTCGCCACGACGACCAGGGCTCGGAGGGCCGCTCCCACCGACATCTTCGGGTCAATCGCCACGCGGATGCCCCGTTCCACGTGGTCGTGGTCGGCGTTCGCGAGGATCCTCTCCAGAGCCGCGAGCCGGCCCGGTTCATCGGCCCCGACACCGATCCGCAGCTCGATGACCGGCTCGAGGTGCGCGACCTTGGCCTGCCGGACATCCATGAGCAGCGGGATCGCGCGACGATCCCAGGAGTCCTTCTCCTCGAACGTCGCCAACTCCGCGTGCCGGATCCGGATGTCAGGATCGGCGACGATCTTCAAGAGGCTCTCGAGGTCGCCCCAGGTTCCGTCCCGGTGCACGGCGAGGAACCCGCGGACCATGGACCACTGCATGTAATGCTCCATGTCCCGCTTCCGCTCTGCATGGACGAGGAGCTTCCGCGTCAACTCCTCCCCGTTCATTCGCTTCCCCTCCACGACGTACCGGCCGTCGTCGTCGAGGACAATCCGGATGCGGAGTTCGACGGCCTCGTCCACGAGACTCGATCCGGGGACGTCCGGAAGCGGGACCTCGTAGAAGTCCTTCCGCGAGAGTTCCACGAAGATAACCGGCTCCGACTCCTCGGCGCAGGCCGTGAGGATCAGGAAGAGCAGGATCGACGTTCGTCTCGCCATTCGTTCATCGTACTCCTCAGCGACCCGCCCCGTCCTCCATGCCCTGGGGGGCCCCGACCACGGTGGCGGCCGGCCTCATGGACATGCCCCTCAAGGTCCTCGTCGCCTACCGGATGCAGTTCTTCCTCTACCTCAAGGCGTGCGGGCTGGCGGACATCGGCCCCGCGAACTGCCGGGCGGGCGTCGACCTTCCGAAAGAGGGCGAGCAGGGGTAGACGGCGGCGGGAGGGTCTCATCGCGCGAACCCCACCCACTCTTCCCACATGTCATGGGCCAGGCCGATCGGGTCCGTCGGGACGCCCTGCTTCGTGAAGTAGCCGCACAGCCGGTCGATGTCCCTCGAGAAGACCATGAACGCGTTCGGATGCCGGTGCGCGTCCACCGCCTGCGGGAAATCGATGATCACCGGCTCCCCGTCACGCAGCATCACGTTGTAGGCCGACAGGTCGCCGTGCACCCGGTAGCAGCGGAGCATCTCCTCGACACTCGCAAGGATCCGCTCGAACACCGGCTCCGCCTCCGCCCGGTCGAGCCGGACCGACGAGAGGATCGGCGCCGGGCCGTCCTCGTCCCCGATGAACTCCATCAGGATCACGTTCGGCCCCCAGGCGATCGGCTTCGGCACGTCGGCCCCGGCCTCGTGAAGCTCCTCGAGGAGGCCGTACTCGTGCATCACCCAGGACGCGGTGTCGAGCCGCTTCCCGTAGCGGGTCTTCTTCGCGAGCGCCCGCAGGGACCGGCCGTCGAAGACCTGCTTGCCTTCGCCGTCCATGATCCCGCGGCCGAGCTTGTAGAAGCTGTCGTTCCGCATCGCGCGGAACATCCGGGGACGGAACACCTTCGCGGCGATGAGCGCCCTCCCCATCTTCGGGCCGGCCTCGAGGCAGTAGACGTTGGCCTCCTTGCCGCCCTGGACGCGGTACAGCACGTCCGTGAACAACCGGTCCTCCCAGAACTCACCCAGCGACTGCCGGATGTACTTCCGCTCCTGGCGGGAACCGGTGAACGTCGGCTCGAACGATTCTTCGAACCTCAGGTCATTCGTCGATGTCGACATGATTGTCTGGTTCTCTCCCCGTCTCGATTCCTGTCTCGATGTCGTTTCGTGGTGTGGCTGAGAATGCGAATCACTGAGACCTGCATGACGACTCCTTTCGGGTTCGGCGGGCGAATCGACGGACGGTCGTTCCCCGCGGAGGAAGGTTTGATTCGGATGCGCCCCTCGGGGCGCGGTCGGGTCACCGGCACTGTGTCAGAGAGAACAGGTCCGGTTCGTCAGGCGCGCGCGCTCCGGGAGGAAGCCGCGTTCCGAATGCTCAGGTTGGTGGATGCCATCGGTACTCCCCCTTTCCGGCGCGTGGCCATGGATGTGACGGTGGCAGTCTACCCCGGATTCGGGCGGACTGCCACCGCGCGTGCTCCGGCGAGCTACTTCAGCTTCTTCTCCGCGTCCTCGATCCACGCCTCCGGCCCGCCCTTCACGTAGCCGGTCTTCGCGAGGACCTTCTCGTTCGCGTCGATGAAGAGAACCGTGGGGTAGCCACGGATCTGGTACTTCGTCTTCAGGCTCTCGTTCTGCTTCTTCAGGTCGTCGGGGAGGGTCTTGTTTCTCGGATAGTCGAGCTCGAGCAGGATGACGTTCTTCTTCGCCCACTTCTTGAACTCGTCCTTCTCGAAGACCTCCGCCTTCAGGCGCTTGCACCAGCCGCACCAGTCGCTGCCGGTGAAGTCGGCGAGGATCGGCCGGCCGGTCGCCTTGCTGAGCTTCTTCGCCTGCTCCCAGTCGGTCAGCCACTTCCCGGCGGACGTCGTGATCGCCTCCACCGTGGGCTTGACCTTCTCGAGCCACTTCCCGGCGCCGCCCTCGACGTAGCCGTAGGTCCCGAGCACCTCGCCGGTCGCCGAGAGGAGCAGCACGGTCGGGTACTCGGTGATCTCGTACTTCTCCGCGAGCTCCGCGTTCTGCTTCGCGGTCCGTTCGGGCAGCTTCTTCTTCTCCGGGAAGTCCACGCTCATCAGGACGACGTTCTTCTTCGCCCAGCTGCGGAACTTCGAGTTCCGGAAGACCTCTTTCGTCAGCTTCCGGCAGGTCTCGTCGGAGTCACTCTTCGTGAACTCCACGAGGATCGGCTTCTCGTCCTTCTTCGCCTTCTCGACGGCCTTCTTCCAGCTGGTCAGCCAGCCGGAACCGGAGGCGAGAGCGACCGTCGCCCCGAATGCGACGGCGAGAACGAGAACGGTCAGTCGAGTCTTCAAGGTCACTCCTCTCTACGGTCCGCCCCGGATTCTAGCTTCCATCCGATGTGTCTCCTCGATCCGATTGAGAGCGGATATCTTTCGCGGTATGAAGGAAGCGCCTCGACGGGCCGGCACGTTCACCGTACGGCGGAACGGGAAGGGGAAGCTCCGCGTACTCCTCGTGACGGCCGCCCGTTCCGACGCCTGGATCCTGCCCATGGGGAAGGTCGAGCGCGGCGAGGACGCGGCGGAGGCCGCCGCGCGAGAGACCGAGGAGGAGTCCGGCTACCGCGTGGACGTCGGCCCGTGGCTCGCGGAGTTGACGATGGACCGCCGCGGCGTGCCGGGCCCGGTCGACTTCTTCCTCGCCGGCAACGTCCGCAAGAAGAAGTGGGACGAGAGGGACAAGCGCGAGCGGAAGTGGGTCTCCGTGAAGGAGATCCACGAGTGGCTCCCCGAGGACTTCCGCCCGGTGGCCGAGGCCGCGCTCGAGCACATCGACTGACCGTGTCTACTTCATACGGAGTCAGGGCAATTCCAGCGTAGACAGGCTGAAACGGCCGCCCCCGGCGACAGTCGCCCCCCTCGGGAGTCAGGGCAATTCCAGCGTAGACAGGCTGAAA
>JBDLIY010000030.1:0-16599 GCA_039714635.1 Planctomycetota bacterium | reverse complement strand
AGGACCTGGCCGCGCTCTTCTCGGAGGCGGATCTCGCTACGGAGGCGAAGAACTACGTGGATGTGAAGCGGGCGGTGTGGTTCAAGGCGATCCTGAACGCCGCCTTGAACGCGCTGTGCGCGACGACGGGCCTGACGATGGCGGAGGCGATGCGGATGCGCCACACGCGGTACCTGGCGCGGCAACTGTTGCGCGAGGGGCTGACGGTGGCGAGCCACATGGGCTATGCCTACGGCGAGGGCGCGCTCGAGATGTGCATGAGCTATCTCGACAAGGGTGGGGACCATTATCCGTCGATGTGGTCGGACCTGAAGAAGGGCCGTCGGACGGAGATCGACTACATCAACGGGAAGATCGTGAAGAACTCGATGATGTACACGGACATCCGCGCGGAGCTGAACATGTTCTTCACGAACATGGTGATGACGCAGGAGATCCGCGCCGGCGTCCGCAAGGTCCAGGAGATCCCGAGCTACCTGGGCTGCACGGTCCGTCTCTGCTATTGAATCCGGGAATACGGAGGCGGAACCGTTTTTACCGGATTCGGCCCTCTTCCTCTCCCTCGAACATCCACTCCCACTCCGTCCCGCCAAACGCCGCCGCGAGTTCCTCGAGGTTTTCGACGAGTTCCCCGAGCCCGCGGCTCGTCTGGCGCACGAGGGGCGAGCTCGCCGGGCGCCGAGGGATCCCGAGCAGGTCGAAGGCCCGTCCGGCTGCCCCCTGCGGATCCCGCAGAAGGTCCTCGTAGTCGAACTCGAGGTGGGCACGGCCCCGCCACTCGTCCTGGAAACGCAGGATGCGCTCGAACTGCTTCCGGCACTGCCTCACGGAGAGCTCGACCTTCCCGGCCCTGTCGAGGCGGCGGCGGGAGTCGGCCTCGCTGGTGCTGGACATCGCGCCCGTCCGGCGCGCGAGCTCCTGGGAGATGAGGATTCGGAGGATGTTGGAGCGTCGGAGGTGAATGATGCGCAGATCGTCGTCGGCGAGGAGGGCTGCGCGGAGTTCCTCTTCGACCTGGGAGTACATGAGCTTGAACCCGACGGCCAGAGTGTGTCGCGCGTAGGGCCGGAACACCGCCCGGTTGAGGAATTCCGTGGGTGAGCGTTCGCGGATCCGCATCAGGTACGGCTCGTCCGCCCCGAGGGAGTGGGCGGCGCTTCCCCAGTAGATGTGTCGGGGGAAGAAGAGCTCGGAATGGGCGACGACGCGGGGGTGGCTGCGGAGGAGGGAAAGGAACCAGTTGGATCCGCAGCGGTAGTGCGTGACGACGACGAAGCGGGCGTAGTCGCGGTCACCAGGCCACCACCCGCGCCGAACGGCACGGTCGACGAGCCAGGCCCGCAGGTTCCGGAGCCGTCGCATGCCGCACGATACCGGATCCGGCAATACGGGGGCGCAACCGTTTGCCTCCGTAGCTCCGGATTCGTGGCGGCGCCGGGGGTTCGGTGACTTCAGAAAATCCGTGCGGCCTCGAGTCCGCCTCCTTAACGTCCATGCGCCGATGAATCCGAAAGCCCTCGCCTTCAACCGCCGCAAAGTCAGCATCTGGTGGATCCCCGCGCTCGCCGCGGTGGCCGGGTGCTTCATCACCTTTCTCCTCTCCCGGGAGATCGAACGGCTCGACGAGGAGCAGTTCGCCCTCCAGGTCCGAGCGACGACAGAGCAGGTCCGGTACCGGCTCGAGGCGTTCGTCGATGACCGGGTTGCGCTCGCGGAGCGCCTCGGTCGAGAGTGGGAGACGGCGTTCGCCGGCCGGCCGGGGGAGTTCCGGCGGGAAGCCCTTCGGGACATCGAGCTGTTCCCCGGGGTGCAGGCGCTGAACTGGATCGACGCGGATTGGGTCATCCGGGTCGTCGTTCCGGAGGAGCCGAACCGGGCCGCCCTGGGCCGGGACCTCCATCAACATCCAAGCCCGGGAGTCACCGAGGCCGTCTCCCGGGCGGTCGAGACGGGGACGATCTCGCGGAGCCCGGTCATCGACCTCCTGCAGGGCGGCGTCGGCTTCGCGACCTACCGCCCCGTCCGGGCGAAGGACGGCCGCCTCCTGGGGTTCGTGAACTGCGTTTTCCGGGTCGACACGTTCGTGGACTCCTGCCTCCGCGAGGGAGGTTTCCTCGACTCCTTCCGCTTCGAGTTGGGGGATCCGAAGGGGCGGATGGCCTACCGGACGGAGAGTGAGCTTTCGGTCCGGGAATGGCGCTACGAGTTCGTGACCCGGGTCTGGATCGTGGACCGCCCCTGGATGCTTCGCGTGGCCCCCAGGGCCGGGAGGCTCGGCGGAGACCGGATCCTGGCGCACGGTGGGCGGGTCGCCATCGGGTGGGCGATCGCCGTCCTCATCGCCGTGCTGGTGCACCTGCTTCTCCGACGGAAGGACCTGCTGGAGGAGAGCGAGGCGAAGTACCGCCTCCTCGTCGAGAACCAGAGCGACATGATCGTCAAGGTCGACACGAAGGGGCGGTTCCTCTTCGTCAGCCCGTCCTACCTGAGGATCTTCGGAAAGGCGGAAGGCGAACTCCTCGGCCGGGAGTTCCTGCCCCTCGTCCACGATGATGACCGCGAGGCGACGGAGCGGGCCATGGAGAAGCTCTACCGGGCCCCCTGGTCCTGCTACCTCGAGCAGCGGGCGATGACGAAGGACGGATGGCGCTGGCTCGCCTGGGCCGACACGGCGGTCCGGGACGCGAGCGGCGAGGTCACGGCCATCGTCGGCGTCGGTCGGGACATCACGGAGCGCAAGCGCCTCGAGGATCGGCTGCTCCAGTCACAGCGGATGGAGGCCGTCGGCCACCTCGCCGGCGGCATCGCCCACGACTTCAACAACATCCTGCAGGCGGTCCTCGGGCACCTGGAGATTGCGTCCGACGGGGTCGAGGGGGAGTCCCGGGCCGCCCGGCACCTGCAACTCGCCCGCTCGAGCGCAGATCGGGCGGCGGGGCTGACCCGGCAACTCCTCGCCTTCGGCCGCCGGCAGGTTCTGGAGCTCCGCCACCTGGACCTCAACCTCGTGACCCGGGACACGCTGAAGATCCTCCGCCCCGTGATCGGCGAGGAGATCCGCGTGGATTTCCGCCCGTCCACCGACCTCGCCACGGTGAAGGCCGACCCGCAGCAGGTCAGCCAGATCATCATGAACCTCTGTGTGAACGCCCGGGACGCGATCAGCGGGGACGGCGCCATCGTCATCTCGACCGCGAACGCGGGGCCGCCCGAAGACGAGGAACCTCGGGCCGGGGGCTTCGTCCGCCTCCGCGTTTCGGACTCCGGCGCCGGAATGGAACCCGAGGTGCTCGAGCGGATCTTCGAGCCGTTCTTCACGATGAAGGAGGGGAGCTACGGCACGGGGCTGGGGCTCGCCACGGTGTACGGGATCGTCAAGCAGCACGACGGTGCGATCCACGTCGAGAGCGAGGTCGGGAAGGGCACGCGGTTCGACGTCTACCTCGGCGCCGTGGAGGGCGTGGCGCCGGATGAGCAGCCCCCCGCGGTGGCCGAAGAGCCCCCGGGAGGGACGGAGTCGATTCTCGTCGCCGAGGACGATCCCGACGTCCGGGACCTGGTGGAGGAGATCCTCACCGAGGTCGGGTACGCGGTCATCACGTCGTGCGACGGTCCGGAGGCGGTTCGGCTTTTCGAGGCCCGGGCCGAGGAGGTCGACCTGGCCCTGCTCGATGTCGTGATGCCCGGATTCGGGGGGAGCGAGGTCGCGGACCGGATCCGCGAGATCCGGCCGGACGTCGCGGTCCTCTTCGTCAGCGGCTACAGCCCGGAGGAGGTCCGCGGGCGGCTGGGGGACGACATCGCGCTCCTCCGAAAGCCCTACGAGCGCTCCGAACTCCTCTTCCGGATCCGCGAGACGCTGGGCGGCTGACCGCAGCCCCCGCCCCAATCCGGCAATACGGAGGCGGAACCATTTTTACCGGATTGGGAAGTCCTCCCGCAGGGCCGCCGAGAGGACCCTGGCCGCCCGATCCGCATAGACTTCGTCCCGGAGGACGAGAGAGCGGTGAGCCTCGACGATACGGACCGTCGATGACACCGACAACCGTCCACGACGTGCGATCTCGGCGAGGGATAGCCCAGCGAGATCCCGGAGGAGCCCGACGCGAAGGACCTCCCAGCCGCCCCTTGACTTCCGGGTCGGACGAACCTTCCAGTCCGGCGCACAGGCTTCCTCCACCGAGAGGAAGCTCTCGATGGTCGGCGGAGACACGATCGGTATTCCCGGCTCCGTCCCGTCCGCGAGTTCGGCCTTCCTCTGCATCCAGCTCCGAACGCGGGGTGGCGCCGCACCGAGCAGGTCGTCCAGCGGGTCCTCATCGAGGGCCCGACCCTTCATCCTCTGCTCGACGACCCACTTCTCCGCGGGCGTCACCGAGAGGCCGACGGACTTCGCGTACAGACCCGGCTCGTAGGCCTGGACAAGGCAGTCGGTCCGGACCATGTCCTCCACATCGTAGCGCGCCAGCCAGATCGGGCCCGAGGACCGGGCGTAGTGCCAGGCGCTGCAATGGGGATAGAGCCTGGGATCGTCGACGAGCCCCGCGTCCACGGCGTTCGAATCGACATACCTGAGGAGCGTCCGCCAGTAAGCATCACTCCCGACCCTGCGGGAGCCGAAACGGCCTCGGAACAGGGCGCCGTCGCGCTTCCGGCGGCGGTTGAACCAGCGCACGTAGCGGTTCTGGATTGTCCGGAGAGCCCGCGACATCTCGCCCGTACAGCTTCTCAGGACGAGGTGGAAGTGGGTCGTGAGCAGGCAGTAGGCGAGGACTTCGATGAGCCCCTTCCGGACCTCCCGGGCGACAAGGGACAGGAAGTAGCGAATGTCCTCGATGGTCTCGAAGATCGTTCGCCGGGCCAAGCCCCGGTTGAAGGCGTGCTGGATACTCCCCGGGTGGTCTTCTCGTGGTCGTCGCGGCATGTAACCTCCTCATGAGAGGAAGTCGCGCGAAGTCAGGAGAAGGTCTCGCGAAAGTTCGAATCCGGGAAAAAGAGTTCCGCCTCCGTACTACCGGATTCGCAATCTGACGTCCACGGCGGCCGCGCCGTCGGAGTACGCGAAGACCGGGTTCAGGTCCATCTCCGTGATCTGCGGGTAATCCGCCGTCAGGCGGCCGACGCGGCAGAGAAGGTCCGTCAGCGCGTCCAGGTCCACCCCCGGCTCGCCGCGGATGCCCTCCAGCACCGGCCACGCCTTGATCCCCTGCATCAGCTCCCGCGCCTGCGGCCGCGACAACGGCGACACCGCGAACGCCACGTCCTTCATCACCTCCACGAAGATGCCGCCGAGGCCGAACATCACGAGGGTCCCCAGGCCCGGACTCTCCGTCGCGCCCACGATCAGCTCGCGCCCCGGCTCCCGCTGCTCCTGCACGATGCAGGGCGCGCCGCCGAACCGCTCCGCCATCCCCGCGTAGGCTTCGGCCAGCGCCGCCGCGTCCCCGATGCCGAGCACGACGCCGCCTTCGTCCGACTTGTGCACGACGTCCGCCGAGTCCACCTTCAGCACACACGGGAACCCGACCGCCGCTCCGGCCTCCGCCAGGTCCTCCGCCGACCCCACCCGCGCCACCTTCGCCGTCGGGATCCCGTAGAGATCGAGCAGTTCGTACGCGTCCGCCTGCGGCAGGTAGCCGTCCCGACCCTCGAACTTCGTCACGAGCGCGTCCGCCGCCGCCCGGTCCACGTCGAACTCCGGCACGTCCGACCCGTCCCGCTGCTGCAGGCGCGTGTACTCCCACATGTAGGCCAGGCTCCGCGCCCCGTCCTCCGCGAACTCGTAGACCGGCAGGTCCGCCGCGCGCAACAGCTCGATCAGCCGGCCGTACATCGGGATCGTCTCGATGACCATCGCCACCGGCTTCTCCGTCTTCGCCGTCGCCTCCCGGATCTTCTGAGCGATCTCGTCGAGGTTCACGAACGGCGCCGTCACGAAGAAGACGAGGACCATGTCCACACCCTCCTCCGCGATCAGCGTCTCCACGGCCGCCTGGTACTGATCCGGTCCGCCCGTCGCCACCACGTCCACCGGGTTCCCGAGCGACGCCTCCGCGTACTGGGTCTCCGTGAGCTTCGCGAGCCCGGCCTCCGACCACTTCGACAGCGTCAGCCCGTGGCCGACCGCCTGGTCGACCATCTGGATACCCGGCCCGCCGGTGTTCGTGATCATCCCGATCCGGTTGCCCGGGGGCGGGTTCTGGGTCGACAGCGCGATGCCCGTCTTGATCATCGTCTCGCTGTCGTGGAACTCGACGACGCCGGCCCGGCGGAACATCGCCGTCGCCATCGCCGCCTGGTCGACCAGGGTCCCGGTGTGCGACGACACCGCCACCGACCCCTCCTTCGACTGGCCGGCCTTGAGCGCGAGGATCGGCTTCTCGGGCGTGATCCGGCTGGCGACCTCGAGGAACGCGGCCGGGTCCTTGAAGGACTCGATCTGCATCATGATCGCCTTCGTCCCCTCGTCCTGGCCGTAGTACTCGAGGAGCTCCGGCATCGTCAGGTCGGCCTCGTTTCCGTAGGAGCAGTAGAGCCGGTGGCCGAGCCCGGCCTTGTGCAGGTGCAGCTTGAGCAGCTCGCCCATTCCGCCGCCCTGGCAGATGATCGAGATGTTCCCCGGCGCCATCGGCACGAAGGTGAAGTTCGCGTACGCCGAGAACTCGGGATCGGAGTTCTGCACGCCCTGCGAGTTCGGCCCGAAGATCCGCATCCCGTAGCTGTGGGCCAGCTCGACCATCTCCCGCTCGCGCCGGATGCCCTCCTCCCCGACCTCCTTGAAGCCGGCGGTGTGGACGATCGCGAACTTCACGCCCTTCTCGCCGCACTCCGTGAGCACGTGCGGCACGAGCGTGTTCTTGACGGAGATGTTCACGAGGTCGATCTCGTCCGGCACGTCGAGCACGGACTTGAAGCACTTGAAGCTCCGGATCGACCGGGCCTTCGGATTGATCGGGAAGATCGGCCCCTTGAACTGGTGGGACGCGAGGTTCCGGATCACGATGTTCCCGATCGAGAACGGGTTGTTCGAAGCGCCGATGACCGCGATCGACCGCGGGCGGAACAGTCCGTCGAGCATGTCAGTCCTCCGTTTCGTGCGCCTGCTTCCGTGCCGAGAGCGCCGCTCCCAGGGCGCCCGTGAACTGCGGCCAGGGCGGCACGACGACCTCCCGCCCGAGCCGTTCCGCCAGGATGTCCGCGATCGTGGGATGGTGCGCGACCACCCCGCCCGTCATCACCACCGTCCCCGCGAGCGGATCCATCTCCACCACGCGGTTGATCACCGAACGGTAGGCCCCGCGCACGATCTGCTCCACCGGTACGCCCTGCCGCAGGTGCGCGAGGATCTCGGTCTTCGCGAAGACCGTGCAGAAGCTCGAGAGCCGGACCGCCTCGTTCGTCCGGTGGGCCAGCGTCTCCATCTCGGAGAGTTCGACACCGAGCCGGACCGCCATCTCCTCGATGAGCGCCCCGGTCCCCGCCGCGCACTTCCGGTTCATCTTGAAGTCGAGCCGCTTCCCCGACTCCTCGATCCTCACGACCTTGTTGTCCTGCCCGCCGATGTCGACGACGGTGATCGCGCCGGGCACGAGGTGGTGGCAGCCGGCGGCGTGGCAGTGGATTTCGGTGAGGGTGGCGTCCGCGAACTCGACGTTGCGCCGGCCGTACCCCGTGGAGACGGTGCGGCGGACCGACCCCCGGCACGACTCGCATTCCGCCAGCGCATCGGCCAGGCACTCGCGCGCGGTCGCCGCGTAGTCGATGCCGGAGTGGCGGACGACGCGGGCGAGGGCGTCACCGGCCCCGTCGACGAGGACCACCTTCGTGGCCGAAGCTCCCAGGTCCACGCCGCAGAAGACTTCTCCGCCGGTATCGCCCAAGACCTACCCCGCTTCCGAGATCTGCTCGACGAGCGCCTCGAACTGCGTCCGCGCCTGCTCCTCGGAGTAGAGACGCAGGTCGTTCAGGTCACCGTTGATCGTGACGTAGGGGATCCCGAGCTTCTCCGCCAGCCGCACCGGCATCCCGTAGCGGTTGTTCGAGTTGTTCGGGCAGGTCTTGCAGTCGTGGTAGAGGAAGCCGTCGATGGCGTAGTCCCTCGCCATGCTCTCGAGGTACTGCTCCTTGAACTCCTCCGACCGGACGATGAAGAGCTCGGTGTAGGCGCGGGCCATCCCCTCGAACGGGTCGTCGCTGGTGAGCGCCTCGAAGATCCAGCTGTTGCAGTACGTCGACGCCACGACGCACGCCCTCAGGGCCGCGAACTGCTCCGCGTTGTCGCGGAGCTTGCCCCAGACCGGCATGCCCTCCCAGTAGAAGCGGAGCTTCTCGTCCTCGACCGCCGCCACTCCGGTCGCCACGCGCTCCTCGAGCTCGGCGTTCAGGGTCTCGTAGTACGTCACCGCCCGCTCGTCGCCACGCAGCACGACCGCGGGCCCCATGTGGATCGTTCCGTCGAAGAACGTGAGGGGGGAGGGGGCGTGTTCGGCCGCGCGGAGGACCTTCTTCCAGCCGAGCGTGCAGCGGTAGGAGCACTCGACGATCTCTCTCAGACGGTCGATGTCGAAGGTCTGCCCGGAGATCCGCTCGAGGAGCGGAACGAGGGCCCGGTGCTGGCCGATGAGGTCGCCGACGTGATCGTTTGTGATGTCGCCGAGGCTGCGCGGCGTCTCGATGCCGGCCATCGGCACGTCGAACTCGCGGGCGTAGAACGCGAACCAGTCCTGCACGTCGCGGCACTGGTTCGTGTTGTAGACGAGCACGTCCGGCTTCGGGACGCCGTCCATCCCGAAGGCCTTCGTCAGCGGCGACTTCTTCTCGAGGTAGCTTCCGACGTCGCTCGTCAGGTAGGAGCAGATGTCCGGGGAGTACCCGAGGGCGTTCGCGGCGGGGATGAGGTCCGCCGCCATCCGCGACGAGCCGAGGACGGCGCCGTGGTTCTCGGGGAACCAGACGAGGAAGCCGAGGGCCCGGAGAAGCTCGGCCGGCCCGACGCTCGTGCACCAGGCGATCTTCTTCGATCCCGTCCTCGAGGCCTCGTCGAGCTCCAGGAAGTACTCGCCCATGAGGGCCTTCATCGCCCCGGTGGACTGGATCTTTCGGATTGCTCCCGTTGGCACAATGCACCCCCTGAGGTCCGGTTCAAGGCGGTCCGCT
The DNA here is from genome assembly GCA_039714635.1 of Planctomycetota bacterium. GTDB lineage: Bacteria > Planctomycetota > JAJSAM01 > JAJSAM01 > JAJSAM01 > JBDLIY01. The sequence continues at coordinate 7,443 of JBDLIY010000030.1, read as the reverse complement.
CCCCTGGAAGCACGTCTCGCGGGAGCGTCCGACTCCGGCAGTCAACGCCCGCTATTCTCGGAGCGCCGCCAACTCGTTGTCAACTGCTCATTCCACTTGAAACGGACGTTCGATCGAGTGAAGATAGCACCCAGGAGTCGGGCGTCTCCCGCGCGGTTGGCAAAGGCATGAAAGCCGTACTCTGCATGGCTTTCGCAGTGGGTTTTCGCAGGATGTCCCCGCGCGCTCAAGCTGTCACCCGGGGAAGGAGAGGTGGATGAAAGTCGGCGTCATCGGTTCCGGTGCGATTGGTCCGGACCTGGCCTACGGGTTCATCTCCGCGCTCGCAGGTAGCGGGGGCGGAACGGTGTACCTCCACGACATCAGGAAGGAGGCCCTGGACGCGGGAATGGCCCGCATCATGGGCTACGTGAAGAAGGGGATCAGCCGCGGCAAGCTCTCCCCGAAGGTGGGCCAGGCCGTTTCGAAGGGCCTCGTCCCCACCCTCGACATCGGGGACCTCGCGGACTGCGAGTACGTCCTCGAGGCGGCCACGGAGGACCTGACCCTGAAGAAGGGCATCCTCACGAAGCTCGAGGAGGTCGTCTCTCCCGACTGCCTGATCGGCTTCGCCACCTCGGGCCTGCCGAGGAGCAAGATCGCGGCGGAGGTGAAGCATCCCGGGCGGTGTTTCGTCAACCACCCCTTCTTCCCCGCCTGGCGCTCACCCCCGGTCGAGGTCGTCCCCTCCGAGGATCCGGCGATGACCGCGCGGATGATGGCGACCCTCGAGAAGCTGGGGAAGGTGCCGATCTTCACCGCGGACGTCGTCTGCTTCGCGGCCGACGACGTCTTCGTCAACTACTGCGCGGAGGCGGCGCGGCTCTTCACCGAAGGCGTGGGAACTCCGGCCCAGATCGACGCGATCGTCAACGAGGCGATCGGCGGCGGCGGCCCCTTCAACGTCATGGACCTGACGAGCGGCAACCTCCTCAACGTCCACTGCCTCGAGCTGATGCGGGATGATCGTGATGACGGGCAGTGGTTCGAGCCGCCTCCGGTCTTCACGGAGCAGGCGAACACCCCGTGGCACGACCGGAAGGACCCCGGCGACCCGACCCACGACGAGGCGACGAAGAAGGAGGTCCTCGACCGGATCCTCGCCGTCGTCTTCGCCCGCACGGCCTACGTGGTCGACAACGACATCTGTCATCCCCGCGAGATGAACTGGATGACGAAGAACGCGCTCGGGTACCGCGCCGGCATCCTCGACATCATGGAGGAGTACGGGGCCGACGAGGTCCACCGGATGGTGACGGAGTACGCCGCCCGGTTCGATGGCTTCGAGGTGCCGCCGAGCATCGCGAACAAGACCTTCGTCGACTTCTACCGCCACCTCGTGACGGAACGTGATGGCGACCTCGCGGTCGTGACGATCCGCCGGCCGGAGGTCCTGAACGCCCTCTCCAGCCAGGTGCACGCGGAGCTCAGGGCGGAGTTCGAGATCCTCGACGCGGACGACTCCGTGAAGGGCATCGTCCTCACGAGCTACCAGGGCGCCATCGCCGGCGCCGACATCCAGGAACTCGCCGTTCTCGAGACGCCCGAGGCGGCGACGGAGATGTGCCGGAACGGGATGGCGGTGCTGTCCTTCATCGAGGGCATCTCAAAGCCGGTCGTGGCCGCGGTCGACGGGCCCGTCCTCGGCGGCGGCTCGGAACTCTCCATGGCCTGCCACGCGCGCGTCGTGGGGAAGCGCCTCGTCCAGGGCCAGCCGGAGGTGAACCTCGGCATCATTCCGGGCAACGGCGGGACGATGCGCCTGCCGCGGATCGTCGGGTTCGACAACGCGGTGAAGATGCTTCGCACGGCCGCTCCGGTGAACGCCGGCAAGGCCTGCGCCATGGGCTGGGCGACCGGTGATCCGGTGGACGACCCGGTGGCGGCGGCGAAGGACCTGATCGCAAAGCACCTCGCCGGCGAGGTGAAGCTCGCCCCGGTGGACCCGGCGCCGATGGAGGTGCCGACGCAGTTCCCCAAGACGGAGATCGGACACCACTCGCTGTCGATCGACGCGATCCTCTGCGACGTGCTCCGTCGCGGCCTCGACATGCCCCTCTCCCAGGGGCTGGAGGTCGAGGCGCTGGGCTTCGGTGACTGCAAGCGCACCATCGACTTCGACATCGGGATGACGAACTTCGTCGTCAACGGCCCTCGCGTCCCCGCGGACTTCATCAACGAGTAGGGGAGGAGAACATGGGAATCGATCCATCCATCGTCATCCTCGACGGCGCGAAGCGGACGCCGCGCGCGGACATCCTGATCAAGAACCAGGAGCCCGGTCTCTTCTCCCGGTATACGACCACCCAGCTCGGCGGGATGGCCATCAAGGCGACCCTCGAGCACACGCCGATCGACAAGGACCTGATCGGCCACGTGATCATGGGCATGGCGCAGCACAGCCACCGCGACTCGATCTACGCCGCCCAGGGCATGCGCTGGCGGGGCGGGCTCGGGGACGACGTCCCGGCGCTCACCGTCGCGCGCATCTGCGGCTCCGGCGCGGAGGCGGTGGCGGTGGGGTGCGAGATGATGCTCGCCGGCGTGCGCCACGATCGGAAGCGACCCTTCCTCGTCGTGGGCGGCGGCGAGAGCATGCAGTACCCGTTCGTGCTCTACAACTGGCGCGGCCGGAAGGTCGGCGAGGCGGTCCAGAAGTACGGCCCGATCGACGCCCACGCCCTGCCGCGCGGCGCCCACCTGCAGGACTCCCTCCTCATGGGGCTCTACGACCCCGGCGCCCAGATGTCGATGGCGAACACCGCCGAGGAACTGGGCCGGCGCTACAAGATCACCCGCGAGGAGGCGGACCGGTTCGGCTATCGCAGCAACATCAACGCGAAGCAGGCCCGTGACGCGGGCTGGTTCGACGAGGAGATCGAGCCGGTCGAGGTTTTGCCCGACGGCGCGGAGAAGTCGGTCACGGTGAAGTACGACACGCACATCTTCGACGAGATCAGCATGGCGAAGATGGCGAAGCTGTGGCCCGCCTTCGAGCCCGGCGGCATCATCACCGCGGCGAACGCCAGCGCGGTCGTGGACGGCGCGGCGGCCATGGTGATCGGCCTCGAGTCCGACGCCGAGATGCACGGACTGAAGCCCCTGGCCCGCGTGAAGGGCATGGGCGTCGCCGCGTGCGACCCGCAGATCATGGGCTGGGGTCCCGTTCCGGCCGTGGAGATCGCGCTCGAGAACGCCGGCATCACCGGCGGCGACGTGGACCACTGCGAGCTGAACGAGGCGTTCGCGCCCCAGGCGCTCGCCTGCATCAAGGACTTCGCGAAGATGGGAATCGACCCCGAGAAGGTGAACCCGATGGGCAACGCGATCGCCATGGGTCACCCGCTCGGCGCGACCGGAGCGGTGCTCACTCTCACGTGCGCCTACGCGCTCCGGCGCAAGCAGCAGAAGTACGGCGTTGTCACCATGTGCATCGGGGGCGGCCAGGGCATCGCCCTGGTCCTGGAAAGCATCCACTGACAGGAGACTGTTACAGGAGACTGGGAATGTCGATTGACTGGCTGCCGCGCGACCACGAAGTGAAGGACCACTCCCTGATCGGCGAGGAGCACTGGGGAACGGAAGCCCCGTGCACGGTGTACGAGAAGCGCCCGGTGCTCGATCCGGGAGGCAACCCGGTGGACGGGCTCTCCACGGCCTGGATCACCCTGAACAACCCGCGCCAGTACAACTCCTACACCACCGAGATGGTGAAGGGTGTCATCGCCGGGTTCCAGGCCGCCTCGGCGGACCGAAGCGTCGTCGCCGCGATCTTCACGGCGGCCGGCGACAAGTCGTGCTGCACCGGTGGGAACACGAAGGAGTACGCGGAGTACTACAGCCGCCGGCCGAACGAGTACGGCGAGTACATGGACCTGTTCAACGGGATGGTCGACGGCATTCTCAACTGCAAGAAGCCGACGCTCTGCCGCGTGAACGGGATGCGGGTGGCCGGAGGCCAGGAGATCGGGATGGCGTGCGACCTCACGCTCTCCTCGGACCTGGCGATCTACGGCCAGGCCGGGCCGCGCCACGGCTCCGCTCCGGACGGCGGCTCCACGGACTTCCTGCCGTGGATGCTCTCCATCGAGGACGCGATGTGGAACTGCGTCTCGTGCGAGCTCTGGAGCGCCTACAAGATGAAGATGAAGGGCCTCATCACGAAGGTGGTGCCGGTCCTCGAGGTGGACGGGGAAATCGTCCGCAACCCGCTCGTCGTCGTGGACCGCTACGTCGATGACGGCGAGATCGTCTACGGCGAGTTCAAGACCGGGGACGCGGCGAAGGAGGCCAAGGGCCTCATGAAGTCGGGGAAAGTCGACTTCGCGAATCTCGACAAGGAGATCGACAAGGTCGTCTGGCAGTTCACGAACCTCTTCCCGGGCTGCGTCATCAAGTCGCTGGACGGCATCCGGGCGAAGAAGAAGTTCTTCTGGGACCAGTCGAAGCTCCCCAACCGCCACTGGCTCTCGGCCAACATGATGAACGAGGCGCTGCTCGGGTTCCAGGCCTTCAACACGAAGAAGATCACCGGGCAGGACACGATCGACTTCGTCCGCTACCGGCAGCTCGTCGCCGAGGGCGCGGACATGAGCGACGCGGTGTTCGCTGAGGTGCTCGGCAAGCCGAAGGAGTAGTCGAGACAGGTTTTCGGCGGACGCGGAGCTGTTTTCCGAAAGCCCCGAAATCCGGTTTTGACGTGCTTTGGCGCGGACATTCCGGATGATTCGAGGGGCATTTCCGGCCCTACGGGCATGGGGCCTTTTCCATCGGTACTGAACGAGGGAGGAAGCAAGTGAAGCGGACCACCCTGGCGATTGCGATCGCGTTGTGCGCGTTGCTCTTCGCGGCCGACACGGCGAACGCCGCCGGTTTCGAAGTGGCGGAGCTGTCCGTGCGGCAACTCGGAAACGCCTACGCGGGCAAGGCGGCTTCCGGCAGCGACGCCGCCATCGCGTTCTTCAACCCGGCGGGCATGACGCTCTTCGAGAAGAGCATGGTGTCGGTGCCGATCCATCTGCTGCAGACGCGGGGGAGCTGGAACGATGACGGATCCACGGGTTCCCCCTTCCTCGGCAGCCCTCCGCTCTCCGGCGATGACGGAGGCGACCCGGGCGGCTTCACGGTCATCCCGTGCATGTACTTCATCTGGGCCCTCAACGAGGACTTCCGAGTCGGGCTCTCGATCAACACTCCGTACGGTCTGACGACGGAATACGACGATGACTGGCAGGGCCGGTACAACGCGCTGAAGTCGTCTCTCGTCACCTTCAACTTCAACCCCTCCGTCGCCTACCGGATCGACGAGATGTTCTCGGTCGGCGCCGGCATCAGCTGGATGCACGCGGAGGCCGAGCTCACCCAGACCGTCGACTACGGCTCGATCGCCGCGGGCGCCGGTGTCCCGGGTGTGGCTCCCCAGGGCGCGGACGGCTTCGCCGGCATCGAGGGCGATGGCGACGCGTTCTCCTGGAACATCGGCTTCCTGATCGAGCTCAGCGAGAACACGCGGTTCGGTCTGGCCTACCGCTCCCGGATCATGGTGAACATCGAAGGCGACGCGGAGTTCGACGTGCCGGCGTCGGCGGCGCCCATCACGGGCGGCGGCTCGTTTGTCGACACGAAGGGCGCCACTCGGCTGAAGCTGCCGGACCAGCTGTACCTGAGCTTCTTCACGAAGGTGGCGGAGGACTGGGACGTGATGGCCGACATCACGTGGACGGGCTGGTCCTACTTCGAGGAGATCCGGATCACCTACGACAACCCGAACCAGCCGGTCACGGTCATGCCGGAGGACTGGAACGACGTGCTCCGGTACTCGGTCGGCGCCAACTGGCGGCCGCGGGAGGACCTGACGGTCCGCATCGGGATGGCGTACGACGAGTCGCCGATTCCGAGCAGCACCCGGACGCCTCGCATCCCGACGAACGACCGGTTCTGGTTCGCCCTCGGCGTCTCCTGGCAGATCGACGAGATGATGAGCGCGGACTTCGCCTGGATGCACGTCTTCATCGAGGACGGTGACATCGACCAGGACGTGGTGACCGGCCAGAACCTGCAGGGCAAGTTCGAGGGCAGCGCGGACGTCTTCGGCCTGCAGTTCAACATCAGCTTCTGAGTTCGGGCCGCCATCGACCCGGCCGGCGGGGGATCGATCCCGCCGGCCGGTTTCGATTCCGGGGCGGTCCGGCGGTATCCTGCGTCGGACAACCGAAGGGAGCCGACATGGGTGAGTTCGACGGGAAGGCCGCGCTGGTCACGGGCGCGAGCAGCGGCATCGGGATGGCGACGGCGCGGCGATTGGCCGCGGAGGGCGCGGAGGTCGCCCTGGTGGCGCGGAACCTCGAGGTGCTCGAGGTGGTCCGGAAGGAGATCACGGACGCCGGCGGCCGGGCGGAAGTCCTGCCGGCGGACCTCTCGGACGAGGACTCCGTGACTCGTGTCGTTCCCCGGGTCGTCGATGTGTTCGGCGGGCTCGACGTGCTGGTCAACGCGGCCGGGATCATCGGCTCGGGCACGGTGGAGACGACGACGCTCGAAGCGTACGACCACATGATGAACGTGAATCTGCGCTCGCTCTTCCACCTGACGCAGTTGGCGATGCCGCATCTCGTCGAGGGTCAGGGCTCGGTGGTGAACGTCTCGTCGGTGACGGGGACCCGGGCGTTCCCGGGGGTGCTGACCTACTGCGTGAGCAAGGCGGGCGTGGACCAGTTCACGCGGTGCGTGGCGCTGGAGATGGCTTCGAGCGGCGTGCGGGTGAACGCGGTGAACCCGGGCGTGGTGGTGACGAACCTGCACCGGAATGGCGGGATGGACGAGGAGGCGTACGCGGCGTTCCTGGAACATTCGAAGGAGACGCATCCGCTGGGCCGCGCGGGCGAGGCGGACGAGGTGGCGGACTTGATCTGCTTCCTGGCGTCGTCCCGCGCGGGTTGGATCACGGGCACGTGCATCCCGATCGACGGCGGCCGCGCGGAGACGTGCGCCCGCTGAATCCGGTAATACGGAGGCGGAACCATTTTCACCGGATTCGCATGATCGACCTCGACCGCCTGGCCGCCGACCTCCTCGAACAACTTCCGGGCCGATTCGGCCTCGCCGACGATCTCCGCGCCGACTACGTCCCGAACCCCGGCAACGACTGGCACCTCCTCGACTGGGACGATGTCCGGATCGGCGACCCCGCCGGAGAATACGCCTCGCTGCTCCGCTTCCCGACCGGCCGTGGCCTCGACCCGCTCCCGCTCCTGCCCGCGGATCCGGAGTTCCGGGAACGCTTCGACCTCCTGCTGCGAGCGTACTGCTTCGACGAGATCGTTGACCCTCTCTCCGATCTGACGGAGATGCCGGAGGGGCTGGCGGACGGCGATCGCCTCCGGCGGGAGCGCCACGAGCGGAGCC